>JAKZYK010000324.1:0-17414 GCA_047514485.1 Gammaproteobacteria bacterium | reverse complement strand
CCCGATTGCCGCCGAACGACTGGTTGAACAGGTTTCCCGACGAGACGCGGTCGTAGCTGAACTGGCGAAAGTCGTCCCGCACCGTCCCGTCGACGATCCAGTCGACGAGTTCGCGGGCGAAGATCGGCCCGGTCTTGAATGCGTGGCCGCTGCCGCCGCACGCATCGAAATAGCCTTCCACCCCCGAACGTGGCCCCATGAACGGGATCCAGTCCGGCGTCACGTCGTAGAGCGCGGCATATCCGTGGAGCAGCCTGGAGCCGTCGAGGGCGGGGATCCGCTTGCACCAGCGCTGGTAGACGTCGACCACGAAGTCGTTGTCGCACGTCTCCTTGAAGTTGTAGCGGTCCACGTCGACGTAGGGTTTCGGGAAGCCGCGGCCGAAGAGCCACCGGCCTTCGCCCATCGGACGCATGTAGACCGCCTCGACCGCGTTCGCGACCGGGGTGGGCGGCAGCGGCCGATCGCCCCGCACCTCCCACACTGCATCCTGCTCGCGAACCGCACGCAGCGGCAGCTCGAGGCCGACGCTCTCCGCCAGAGGCATTGCCCAGGGTCCCGCCGCGTTGACGACCGCGCCGGCGCGGATTTCCCCTTCGTCGACGAGCACCCCCGTGACCCTGTCGGTATCGCCGGTCAGTGCACGGACCGGAGTGCGGGGCCGGAACTCGCCGCCGGCGCGGACGAACGAGTCGACGAACGCTTCGGCGGTCTGCACGGGATCCGCGTAGCCGCTGCTCCTCTCGAAGACGATCGCGCCGACTCCCTCGAGATTGGCCCACGGGAACCGCTGCTGCCACTCGCTCTCCGGCACGAGCTCCGTGTCGATGCCCAGCTCCCGGTGCATCGCCACCTTCTCCCGGGCGATGTCCACCCAGTCGGGCGGGAGCAGCTGGGTGAACCCGGTGGCGTGGAATCCGCCGTCGCCGCCCACTTCGTCCTCGAGGTGGTGAAACAACCGCACCGCTTCGCGGGCGAGCCGGGCCATGACCGGGATCGTGTAGAACGAACGCACGATCGCCGCGCTTCTGCCGGTGCCGCCCGCCGCGACGCCTCCACGATCGACGAGCAGGACCTTGTCGACACCCTTCTTCTTGAGGAAGTGCGCGGTGCTGGCGCCCGTGATGCCGGCGCCTATGACGATGACGTCATGGTGACTGCCCATTCCGGTTCTTCCCCGTTCGCTCGCGAATCGTGTCCAATGGAAGTCTGCGTCGCCGGTGCAACCGGGTCAATCGTGGAGCATCCGATGATCGGCACGGCCTTCAAGTGGATCGGCCTCTCCATGGTGGCCACCGCCCTGGCCTCGTCGGGGGTGTACTTCTGGATGGCCCACGATCGCGGGCCAACCCATCCGGCACTGACTGCGGCCCACATGTCGCCGATCATTCCGCTGCGCGACCTCTGGGCCAACAACGACTCCGAGTGGGGCTACACGATCTCGCCCGGCAAGGGCTGGGTGTCATGGCGCGCCGTCGACGTGGCCACCCCGTTGATCAGGCTTCGCCGGCGCGACGGCAACCGCATCACGGATATCGAGACCACGCAGGGCGCGTCCTACTGGTGGGACCATGACGACCGCCACCTGCACTTGCGCCAGTACGCCGATGAAAGGTGGGCGGTGTGGAAAATCGATGCAGAGAACCCACGCGACGAATGGGTCGACATCACCCCGCGTGGTTTCGAGAACTGGCGCATTGTCCGCTGCCTCCCCGACAGCGCCGCGCGCATCCACGTCACCACGCGCGACCGCGATTCACGATTCGACGATCTCTACACGGTGGAGCCGGACGGCCATGGCAAACGGATGGAAAGGAGGAATCCGGGCCACGTCAGTAACTGGATCGTCGACACGAACGACCGCATACGTGCGCGCGTGGTCAACGCCGGGCCGGGCGCATTCGCCATCGAGTTCGACGAGGATGGCGACGACGAAGACTGGCGGAGCGTGTTCACCTTCGAAGCCGCCTGATCACTTCAGCATTGTCAGCAGCTCGGAAGACGGCGAAATCGTGACCCTCGCCACGAACGAACATGAAGACGGCTGGCGCTACCGGCTGGTCGATCTGTCCGCCGGGGAGGTCGAGGAACTCGGCGCCCACGACATGACCCGCCATGCGGAACGACTCCCGGAGACGCTGGTTGAAACCGTCACGGCGCGCGATGGACTCGAGCGCCATCTCGATCCCCGGCGCGACGGATCTGGAGCATCAGACGGTGCACGCGCCCCACTTCTGGGGCGTCGACCAGACCTTCTGGACCCAGGTCATGGGCGACCCCGAGAATCCGGATCACCGAGCCGAGATGCGCGCCTACTCGCCCCTGACACACATCGAGAACATCAAGGCCCCGGTGATGCTGGTGCATGGCATCAACGATCGGGTGGTCGATCGCTCGGGCACCGAGCTCTTCGCCCGGCGCCTGGAAGAGCTCGACAAGCCCCACGAGGCACACTACTTTGAGAAGGAAGGGCACACCCTGACGCGCTGGCAGACCCACGTGCTCCTCATGCGTGGAATTGAGAAGTTCCTGGCCCGACACCTGGGGGGCAGGGACGGGGGATTCGACTACGTCGAGCTGGCGGCCGAGTATCTATGACGGATCGCTCTCGTCGCCCACTCCGCGCCTCGATGTTGTGCAGGCCAATCTGGCGGATGAACCGCGCCGAGCGTCTCTGCACCCAGCACCCGAGAAAGTTCGGGTTGCCGTATTCGAAGCGGTGCGCGTCATGCGCGAGCTCCAGCGACGGTTGGCGGCGGTCGTTCGAAGCGAACGAATACTTCGCTGCGTAGGGCGGATTGAGCAGCTCGATCATCTCCTGCGTGACATACATGAATCCCGCCCCGGCAAGGCTGAGCTGGGCCTTGTGCCCACCGGCAACCAGGACGTCGACGCCAAGCTTCTCTATCGGGTCCGCAATCACCCCGACCGCCTGGATGCCGTCGACGACGAGCCGGATCCCCCGGTCGCGGCAGAAGGTGGAAAGGGCCGGCAGGTCGGCGCGATAGCCGTTGCCGTAGGCGACCCATGCCACTGAGATGATCCGTGTACGGTCATCGACCGTCGGTGCGTAGCAATCGACCGTGGTCCGTCCGTGCTCGTCGGGACTGACCCACCGCACCTCGACTCCGCGGTCATCGAGCTGGCGCCATGGAAACGTGTTGTTCTCGTGCTCGAAATCGCTGATGACGACGTTGTCGCCGGGTTGCCAGGGGAACCCCTGGGCCACGATGTTGATCCCTTCGGATGTGTTCTTGATCAGCGAGATCTGCTTGCTCGGGGCCCCGAACACTGCGCCGACGACACTCCGGGTCTCCTCGACCCCGTCCATTGAGAACGCTTCGTCGCCGGCGTGCTCGTAGATGTTCTGAAACCAGTCTCTGACGCCGACCTCGACGCGCTTCGGGAGAATCGCCTTTCTTGCGGTGTCCAGATAGGTCCATCCGGAGGTGGTCGGAAATTCCTGCCGCAGGCGATCCCAATTCGGCCGCCTGAGGGTGCTCGTCTCGTTGCCGGCATCCATTGTCGTTTCCTGTCCGCTGTGAGTTCAGTGGTGAAGAATCTGGCTCAGGAAGGTCTTCGTGCGTTCGTTCTTCGGGCTCTCGAAGAATTCGTCCGGAGGGCTTGCCTCGACGATCTCGCCATCGTCCATGAAGATCATGAGGTCGGCGGCCTGCCTCGCAAATCCCATCTCGTGCGTGACGACCACCATGGTCATGCCGGCCTTCGCAAGCTCGATGCAGCCGGCCGTCGTTCGATCGCGTGTCCAACGCGTGCACGGTGGACGTGCTTTGAGCCGGCGACCGTTCCTGGCCGGTGCGGGTCAGTTCAGCAGGACCGAGGGAAGCCACAAGGAGAGCGCCGGCACCGCGTGGACGATGGCCAGGGACACGAGCATCGCCACGAAGAACGGTGCGCTGCCGATGGCGACCTCGCTGAACGGCCGATGCTTGGCGATGCCGTGAATCACGTAGAGGTTCAGCCCCACCGGCGGCGTCAGCAGGCCGACCTCCATGATGATGACGAACGCCACCCCGAACCACACCGGGTCGTAGCCCAGGGCCACGACCACCGGAAAAATTACCGGCAGGGTAATGATCATCATGGAGATTCCGTCGAAGAAGATCCCCATGAAGAAGTAGATGGCGTAGATCAGCAGCATCACCATCAGGGGCGTGAGCGGTGCGGCCAGCACCATGTCGGCCAGGGCGCCGGGGATGCGCAGGTTGGCCAGCACCACCCCCAGCAGCATCGCGCCCACGATGATGAACATGATGAACGCGGTGGCCCGCGCGGTCTCGATCAGGGCGCCCCGCAGCACCGGCCAGCTCAGGGTCCGGAAGGCGGCAGCCATGAGCAACGCCCCGAAGGCGCCGACCGCGGCGGCCTCGGTCGGGGTCATGACGCCCGCGTAGATGCCGCCCAGGACCACGATCATCAGGCACACGATGGGAACGATCTCGATCGTCCCGCGCAGCCGCTGCGCCCAGGAGACGCGTTCCTCCGCCGGCACCAGGGACGGGTTCATGACCACTCGCATGGCGATATAGGCCATGAACAGCCCGGCCAGCAGCAGCCCCGGGAATACGCCGGCCATGAACAGTCGGACGATCGATGTCTCCGTGATAACCCCGTAGATGATGAACGCGATGCTCGGCGGGATGAGGGGGCCGAGGGTGCCGCCCGCGGCGAGAGATCCGGTGGACAGCTTTCCGTCGTACTTGCGCTGCTCCAGCTCGGGCAGGGCCACGGTTCCGATGGCTGCGGCGGTGGCGACACTGGAGCCCGACACCGCCGAGAACAGGCCGCAGGCCGCGATGTTCGAGTGGAGCAGGCCGCCGGGCAGGAGCTGGAACCAGCGGGAGAGGCCGCGATACAGCTTCCCGCTGAACCCCGTGCGCAGGATGATCTCTCCCATGAAGATGAAGAGCGGAATCGCGGTCAGCACGAAGTTGTAGGTGAGGTTGAACGAGGTGATGCCGATGGTGCGGGGGAGCGGTCCGCCGAGCAGGAAGTAGTAGCCGATAAAGGCCGAGAACAGCAGTGCGAAGGCGATGTGCTGGCCGAGCAGCAGCAGGATGATCAGCGGCGCCAGCAGATACAGGGTGACTTCCATGGTGCTACGCCGCTCTCGGGAAGAGGGGTCGCCGGTCATGCCTGGAATCGCCCGTCAGGCGCGGGCGGGCGCGGTACCGATCCGGCCGCCTGTCACGCACATCGGCGTCCTCCGGGAAATCGCACCAGTGACACCGGCGATCGCCATCATGTCGATCAGATAGCGTCATTCGCGCCGTCGATGACCGTCCGCGCGGGTAGCGTGGAACGACCCTGCTGCATCCTTTCGGGAGTTTCAATAGGGGCTGCCCTTGACCTGGGATCCCGGTTCGGCGCCCTCCGCGCCGGAGCCGTAGAGGACTGCGTGGAGCTTCCTGCACACGAGGAGAACCACCACCAGCGTCAGGATGGACAATCCGATGGGCAAGGCCGCTTGCGGGATATAGAGCGGCATGTTCAGGGCGCCGAAGGCATCCCGTCGACCGTACTCCAATGAGCGCAGCATGGTATTCACCCCATGCCACGTGAAGAAGCCGGCGACTCCCACCGACAGCGTCAGGGTGAACAGCTCGAGGATGTCGCGAGGGCGTCTCGGGAGTCTGCCGACGAAGAGATCGATCTTGATGTGGCTGCCCGCCAGCATGGTCTCGCCGAGGGCGAGGAAGACGAGCGCGACCATGAGATAGCCGACGATTTCGGGCACCCATACCACGGGGAAGCCGAAGACATACCGCACGAACACGGCGCCGGTGATGAGGAGGCACATGCTCAGCACCGCCAGCGCGGCGATGGCCATCGAGACGTTCGCGAGACCGACGATCAGCCGGTCGAGGGTCCTGCCGACGCCGGACTGCGTTCCCAAGGTCGTTGTCCTCCGCGCAAGCCGTGTGCGCAACATTTCACGGACCGGGGGCTACACGCCGCGGGACGGTTCGGTTCCGTCCCGCGATGCCGTACGCTTCGACCGGCAACGAAGGTGGACCGCCGCGGGACGCGGCGTCGATCGCACCATGCGTTCCGGACGCGCTGCGCCCGGAGCGTCGCCGCGGGTGTCCGGCGATTCCTCAGTTTCGCCCCAGGGCTTTCAGCGCAAGCTCGAGCGCCTCGGGGCCGTACTTGGTCGACGCCGCCCACTCGTCCCACACCGGACGCAGCAGCTCCGTCACCGCGGCCTGGAACTCCTCGGACGGCGGGACGAACGTCATGCCGGCGTCCGCCACCAACTGGGCGACCCCGATCTCCTCTGCGTCCCAGTTCGCCTGGATGCTGTCGCCCGCGGCCTTGGCTTCCTCTCGCAGGATGGTCTGAAGGTCGGGAGGCAGCGACTCCCAGGCGTCCTTGTTCGCGAGCCAGGAGACGCGGTTCGCCAGCGGCATGGTCGTCATGTACTTGGTAGTGTCGCCAAACCCGACCTTGATGCCGGAGCTGGGGCTGGTGATGGCGCCGTCGACCACCCCCTGCAGCAGGGCCGCCGGAGCGTCGCCCCAGGGGATGAGCTGCGGCCGGGCGCCGAGAAGCTCGAAGGAGCGGAGCAGCACGCCGCTGTAGACGCGGATGCTCACGCCCTGCAGATCCTCGATGGTGTGCACCGGCTTCTTGGTGAAGATGCCCTGAGGAGGATTGAAGAAGACCATGCCGATCTCGACAGCGTTGCGCTCCGCGAGCGCCGCGTTGCGCAGCTCCGCAATCGCTTCGGCAACGGTCATCGCGTCCTTCATGCTGAAGACGAGGCCGGGGAGGTTGAAGATCGTGAACAGAGGCTCGTCACCCGAGGTCTTCGAGTGGTCGAGCTCCACCAGCGGGAACTCGCCGCCGCGAGCGATGCTGAGCACGTCGGAGTCCACCAGCCCGATCTCGCCGAACTGGAAGAGCGAGATATCCAGCCTCCCTTCCGAGCGCTCCAGTACGCGCTTGCGGAACTCCTCCTGCCCGGTCCTGACGTGATGCGGCGGAGTCCAGATGACGGGCACATTCCACTTGTAGGTATCCGCGGCCTGCGCAGCCGTTCCACCTCCCATCCCCACGGTGATCAGTGTCGTGAATGCGGCGGCCAGGCCTGCCAGGCGAATTCTTCGTCTCATTGTCGCTCCCCTCCTGTCGTCGTTGTCGTAGCGGACCGAAGACCCGACCCGCCGCGCCGGACTGCACGGTTCGGCACCTTGCGTGACCAAGCCGACAGCGGCGTACGAAGTCAACCCTAGTCGATTGAATTCGACGTGTCGACATTGCCGCCGGGCCGGCCGGGATCATTTCGCGCTACGCGGCAAGCCGGAATTCGGGGGCGCGAGCGACGCCGTTTGACGACACGTGCCTACCGACGCTGCACCGGTGGGTTTCGTCCCGGAGCGCACCGCTCGACAGGGGGGTAACGCATGCGCCGCCTCTGCGGTCGCCGGCGGCCCGCGGGGGCGGGCGGGACGCATGCGTCGCCCCCTACGGCCTCCGGCGGTCCGTGGGGGGCGGGCGTGCATTCGGAGTGAAATGGCCGTGCCAGGCCGGCCGTCCTCGTTTGGCGGCTAACGTACCGCGTCGAGCGTCGGGATGGGCTCCCCTCGAGACACACGGGCGATGTTCTCGAACATGCGCTTGACGGTGGGCGCGAACGTGTCGGCGGCCATCGCGCCCAGATGCGGGGTGAGCGTGAGGTTGTCGACGTGCAGCATGGGGCTTTCGGCGGGAAGCGGCTCGATCTCGTACACGTCCACCGCGGCGGCGTGAATGACCCGGTTCCGCAACGCCTGGACGAGGTCGTCTTCCATCACGATGCCGCCGCGCGCGACGTTGATGAGGACCGCCGTGGACTTCATGGAGGTCAGCGCAGTGCGGTCGATGAGCCCGGCCGTGGCTGGAGTCAACGGGCAGTGCAGCGACACCACGTCAGCCCGGGCGAGCAGCTCCGGCAGCTCCGCGTATCCGACACCGAGCTCCTTCTCCTCGCCTCCAGTGAGCCGATGGGGCTTGTTGTAGACGATGGTGCAGCCGAATCCGGACAGCAGTTGCGCGACGGCCTTCCCTATCGCGCCGAAGCCCACCAGTCCCACGGTCTTGCCCGACAGCAGGAAGGGACTCTGTCCGCGCCAGTTCTGCCACCGCCCGTTCTGCAGACCGAAATGGCCGTGCGGAATGTGCCGCAACGCGCAGATCATCAACCCGATCGTGAACTCGGCGACTGCCACCGAGTTGCTGCCGGTGGTGCGTGCGACCTTGATCCCGAGCTCGCGCGCGCTCTCGATGTCGATGTTGTCGACGCCGACCCCCCACTTGTGCAGCAGCTTGAGCCGCTTTCCCGCCCGCAACACCGCACCGCTGACCGGCACTTGGCCCGAAATCGCGTAGTCCGCTCCGGCGATGATCTCGGCCAGATGGTCGTCGCCGAGCGCGGTGCCGTGGGTCAGCTCGAAGCCGTCCGGCAGCAAGGCGCGCAGCCGCTCGGTGACGGCTTGGCTGATCGCGTCGAGGACGACAATCGTCTCGGTCATGTCATGGTGTCCCCTTCAGCAGCGATGGGCTCAGATGTTCGTGCAACGACATTGATTGCGATGGATTCCCGCGGGAATTCATCGGCTGATCTCCAGATATTTTGCACCCCCAAACTCGAGTTGGAGGTGTCGAATGTGGAGGAGGGCACAAATTTGAGGATCCGGAACGACAGTGGTTCAGGCCCTGGCCACGGTCTCTCGGGCTCAAATGCTGGAGAAGCGTACGCCGGCTCGGGCCAGCCCCCCGGCGATGGCGACCGGAGTGCCGTCGGCCCGCCAGCAGGCGGCCCCGGTCAACGACCCGTCGTCGCCGAAGGCGATGGCGTTCATGCCGCCGCCGATGCGCTGCAAACGTACGACCTCATGCCCGCGGTTCACGATCTCGTTCTCCACCGTGTCCGGAAATGCATCTTCCATCTCGACGACACCACCCTCGGTCCAGATCCGCGGCGCCTCGACCGCCTCCTGCAGGGTCATGCCGTGATCCAGGAGGTTCACCAGGGCCTGCAACGCCGAGGGAAAGATTCTCAATCCGCCGGGCAGGCCGAGCGCGTAGAGTAGCCGCTCGCCCCGGCGAACCATCATCGGGGCCATCGACGTGAACACCCGCTTGCCCGCCTCGACCGAGAGCGCCCGCCCCGGGTGCGGGTCGAAGTTGAACATGTAGTTGTTCGCGATCATCCCGGTGCCCGGGATCCGGACGCAGGCGCCGAACAGGCCATTGATGGTCTGGGTCGTGGCCACGACGTTGCCATCGGCATCGGCGACGGTGACGTGGGTCGTGGAGTTCGACTCGCCGCCGAGCACCCCGGGCTCCCAGCGCCGGGTACGAGCAGGATCGATGAGTCGGCGGCGCTGGTCCGCGTAGGCTTTGTCAGTGAGCCGCTCGACCGGAACGTCGACGAAGGCAGGGTCCGCGGTCGCCACCGCGCGGTCGGCAAAGGCGATCTTCATCGCCTCGGCGAGCAGATGCACCGCGTCCGGGGAGCCGAAGCCCATCGCACCCACCTCGAAGCCTTCGAGCAGGTTGAGCATCTGGACCACGTGCACCCCGGAGGACGCCGGCGGCGGGGGGCCGAGGATCTCGAAGCCGCGGTAGCTGCCGCATATCGGCTCGCGCTCGATCACCTGGTATGCGCCGAGATCCTCGCGGCTGACGAGGCCGCCGGTGCGCGACATCGTCTCCACCAGCGCGCCGCCCAACTCGCCCGCGTAGAGCGCGCCGGCGCCTTGGCGGGCAATGGCGCGCAGGGTCTGCGCGTACTCGGCCTGCACGACCCGGGCGCCGGCCCGCAGCGGGACGCCGCCGGGCAGGAACAACGCGGCAAGCCCGGGATCGCGGATCAGATCCGGCGCCAAGTCCGTCACGCAGTCCGCGAGATACGGCGTCGCCGCGAAGCCGCGCTCGGCAAGCCGGATGGCGGGAGCCGTCACGTCCTCGATCGACAACGTGCCGAAGTCGTGCAGAGCACGGCACCAGCCAGCGAGCGCGCCGGGCACCGCTACTGCGAGCGGCCCCACCTGGTTTGCGCGCCCCACGGTGTCCCGATAGTTCGGCAACTCGTTCGATACGGTTTCGTACATCGCGCCGTGGGCGGCGCCGGGCGCGGTGCTCAACCCGTCGAGCACCACGTGGCGGCCGCCGGCCAGGCGGATGTGGGCGACGCCCCCGCCCAGCACCCCGACCATCATCGGCTCGACCACGGTGAGGGCGAACAGGGCGGCAACCGCCGCGTCGACGGCGTTGCCGCCGGCCAGCAGCATCTCTGCGCCCGCCGCGGATGCGAGCGGGTGATTGGTCACGACCATCGCGCGCGAGCCGCTGGCTGGCCGCTTCTCGCAGGCGAAGATCGTGAAACGCTTCGCGGGTACACGTTCGTTCATGCCGGCACAGCTCCGCTCGTCAGGGTCTCGGTGGGCTCGCGGGCAAAGGGCCCGCTATTGAAACACGCGGCAGAATACGGGACTGGATCATCGGCCAAGCTGGCGTTCCCGCGTCTCGGGCTACCTGCGCAGCGACCGCGGCGCGGTGACGGCTCGGGATCCGAGCACGCACATACCGAGCTACTGCTCGGAAGCCGAGTCTGCCGCTGACCCGGAATCCGAGGATCGCATATCCTTCGTCCTCTTGTGACCCAACCCTTCGGTGACGCGAATTGACTGCTGCTGATCTCCTCTCGAACGGACCGCGCGTGGTGAACGTCGGCCTTCCCCGGTTCGCCGCTGATCTGCGCACGGCCGGCGTCCCGGTCGCCGACGTCGCTTGGACGCCGCCGGCGAGCGCGGATGCGCGGGTGCTCGAAGCGCTCGATCGCGTCACCGGGGCGGACCCCCGGTTGACGGAGCGGGTCGAGGCCGCCAATGCGATCGCGATCGAACGGATGCTCGCCGCCGACCCAGTGCTCACCGACGTTCGCCCGGCCGGCGAGGTCATCGGCGGGCTCGAGGATCGGATGATCCTTCATGCCGGACCGCCGATCGAGTGGTCGCGCATGTGCGGCCCGATGCGCGGCGCCATCGCCGGAGCCATCGTGCTCGAAGGCTGGGCGCCGGCACTGGAGGCCGCGAGCGCCCTTGCCGCCTCGGGGGGAATCCGGTTCGCGCCGAACCACCACTTCGACGCGGTCGGCCCGATGACCGGACTGACCACGCGCACGATGCCGGTGATGGTGGTGGAGAACCGGGCATTCGGCAATCGGGCGTACTGCACCGTGAACGAGGGGCTCGGCAAGGTCATGCGCTTCGGCGGCAACGACGATTCGGTTCTCGATCGGTTGCGGTGGCTCGCGTCCACCCTCGGCCCCCTGCTCGGCGAGACGCTGCGCGCCGGGGACGGGGTGCCGCTCAAGGCGCTCGTCGCCCGCGGCCTCTCGATGGGCGACGAGATGCACCAGCGCAACGTGGCCTGCACGAGCCTGCTGCTGCGCGCGCTCGCCCCTGCGCTGGCGCGTGCGACCCGGGACAACGCGCTGCTCGGCGAGGTGTTCGAGTTCATCGGCGCCAACGACCAGTTCTTCCTCAACGTGGCGATGGCGATGGGGAAGGCGATCATGGATCCGGTGCGCGGGATCGGCGGCGCGAGCATCGTCACCGCCATGTCGAGGAACGGCACCGACTTCGGCGTGCGGATCGCAGGCGCCGGCGAGCGCTGGTTCACCGCCCCCGTCGAGATGCCGCGCGGGCTCTACTTCCCGGGGTTCAGCGCGGACGACGCGAACCCCGACATCGGAGATTCGACCATCGTCGAGACCATCGGACTTGGAGGCTTCGCCATGGCGGCGTCACCGGCGGTGGCGGGCTTCGTGGGGGCGGGGAACGCGGGCACGGCGCTCGGCCATACCCGCTCGATGTACGAGATCACGGCGGCGCGAAACCCGGAGTGGACGATCCCTGCCCTGGATTTCGCCGGAGTGCCGGCGGGTATCGACGTGCGCAAGGTGGTCGCGAGCGGTCTTGCTCCGACCATCAACACCGGCATCGCCCACCGGGAGCCGGGGGTCGGGCAGGTGGGAGCCGGGATCGTGAACGCGCCGTTCGCCTGCTTCGAGCAGGCGGTGGTGGCGCTTGTCGAGGGGATGGAGGCGGCATGAGCGCGGTGGTGGTCAACGAGGTGCGGCGCGGGTTCTACCTCGACTCGGTCGCGCTGATGCGGCTCTCGGCGGACCTTGCCGCGTTGTCGGGGGTCGAGGATGCGGTGGCGATGGTCGGTACGCCGTCGAACCTGGTGATCATGCGCGAGGCCGGTCTGCTCGCCTCGCCGGGCGAGGTGGCGGGTCCGAACGATCTCGTCGTCGCGGTGCGTGCCGCTGACGAGCCGGCGGCCGAGGCCGCGCTCTCGCATGCCGGGAGTGCGCTCGGGCGAAAGGAAGTGCAGACGGAGGCGGGGCAGTGGCGGCCCCGTACGCTCGACGGCGCGCTCGAGCACATGGTGGACGCGAATCTCGTGCTCGTCTCGACCCCCGGGGCCTACGCGGCCCGAGAGGCGCGCCGCGCCCTCGACCGCGGGCTGAACGTGATGCTGTTCAGCGACAACGTCTCGTTGGAGTCGGAGCGTGCGCTCAAAGAGCGCGCCCACTCGCGCGGATTGCTGGTGATGGGACCCGACTGCGGCACCGCCTACATCGCCGGGACACCGCTCGCATTCGCGAACGTCGTCCCCCGCGGCCGGGTCGGGGTCATCGCCGCATCGGGGACCGGACTGCAAGAGGTCGCGGTGCTGCTCGCGCGTGCCGGCGGCGGCATCTCGCATGGGATCGGCGTGGGCGGGCGCGATTTGTCCGACGCGGTCGGCGGCCTCAGCACCCTCGACGCCATCGATCTCCTCGCATCGGACGCCGAGACCGATCACCTGATCCTCATCTCCAAGCCGCCCGGTCCGCGGACCGCGCGCCTCGTCTTCGAACGGCTCGCGGCAGCGGGCAAGCCGTGCACCGCGGTCGTGTTCGGTGCGAGCGGGATGGAGGCGCCGCCGACGGGGCTGGTCCTGGTCCCGACCATCAAGAACGCGATCGAGCGTGCGACCGGATGCTCGATCGCCCCGGAGTACGATGCCGGCGCGGTGGCGCGGCGCGAGGCGGAGCGGTTGGAGCCGGGGCGTCACGCGCTGCGCGGCCTCTTCTGCGGCGGCACCCTCGCGACGGAGGCGCGTGCGGTACTCACGGCGGCGGGGCTCGACGTCGCCTCGAATACCGCTTCGCCCACGCGACTCGGCCCAGATGCTCCAAATACGGTGGTCGACTTTGGCGCCGACGAGTACACGGTCGGCCGGCCCCATCCGATGATCGATCCCACCCTTCGCACCGCGAAGCTGCGCGAAGCCCTCGCCGATCGGGAGGTCGCCGTGGTGCTGCTCGACATCGTGCTCGGACTCGGTGCACACCCCGATCCTGCATGCCCCGTCTGCGATGCGATCCTGGATACGAACGGCGAGGGACCCGCGGTCGTCGCGTCGGTGTGCGGCACCCGCGACGATCCGCAGGACTGCGAGCGCCAAGCCGCGATGCTCGGCAGCGCCGGGGTGGTGGTCGCGCCCTCGAACGCAGATGCCGCGACCGTCGCCGCCGCGATCGTCTCGCGGAGCCGCTCCCTGTGTCACAATCTCGGCCCACGCTGATCGACGAGATCCCATCGAAACCTTTAGGAGCGAAGCCATGGCTACAAACGATACCTGTTGCACCATCGTCCCGTACTTCGAAGTACAGTCCGACCATCTGGATGACTTCAAGGCGCTGTGCGAGCGCTTCGTGGCGAAGACCGAGGAGGAGCCCGACTGTCTCTACTACGGATTCGCCTTCGATGGTCATATCGCGCACTGCCGCGAGGGATATGTGAATGCAGCCGGGCTGCTCGCGCACCTCGAGAACGTCGGTGCTCTTCTCGAGGAGTCGTTCAAGATCGCCGAGATCACCCGTCTCGAGGTGCACGGCCCGCAAGCCGAGCTCGATAAGCTTCGCGAGCCGCTGGCCGCACTCAACCCGCGGTTCTTCACATTGGAGTACGGGTTCCGCCGGTAGCGGCGAGGACTACTGACCGGCTCGCAGGCCCACAAGAAGCGGGCAGGCGCCAGCGGCGGATCTATCTTCGAATCGGTTCGCCGCGGCGCCGCCGCAAGTCCGGCTCAGCCGGCAAGCCCCCGGGCATGATGCTCCAGGTGCTCGGCGATGAACGTCTGGATGAAGTAGTAGCTGTGGTCGTAGCCCGCGTGGCGGCGAAGCTCAAGCGGCTGGCCCGCCCGCGTGCACACTTCTTCGAGGAGATGGGGGTGGAGCTGGGCATCGAGGAACTGATCGTCGTCGCCCTGGTCGACGAGGATTGGCGCGCACCTCGCCCCGGACCCGATCAGGGCGGCGGCGTCGTACTCGGCCCAAGCGGCCCGGTCATCGCCCAGGTAGCCGCGGAACGCCTTCTCGCCCCACGGGCACTGCGCAGGGGCGCAGATCGGAGCGAACGCGGAGACCGTCCGGTACGCGCCCGGGTTCTTGAGCGCGATGGTCAAGGCTCCGTGGCCGCCCATCGAGTGGCCGAATACGCCGGTCGCGTCGTCCCTGACCGGGAACCGCGACGCGACCAGGGCGCGGAGCTCTCTGGTGACGTAGGCGTACATCCGGTAGTGCGCGGTCCAGGGCTCCCGGGTGGCGTCCAGGTAGAAGCCGGCGCCGGTCCCGAAGTCCCAGTCGTCGTCCTCTCCCTCGATCGATGCGCCCCGGGGGCTGGTGTCGGACATCACAAGCGCGAGCCCGAGCCGGCTCGCGTGGGCCTGGGCGCCCGCCTTGATGGTCGCGGTCTCCTCCGTGCAGGTCAGCCCCGCGAGGTAGTAGAGCACCGGCACCGGTCCCTGCTGCGCGGCCGGCGGCAGATAGACCGCGAACTGCATCGGCGTCCCGGTCTCCTGCGACTCGTGCCGGTAGAAGCCCTGCACGCCGCCGTGGCAGCGCTGTTCCGAGAGGGTCTCCATCGCGTCAGAACTGCACGACGCTGCGAATCGACTCGCCGGAGTGCATCAGGTCGAATGCCTTGTTGATGTCCTCGAGCGGCATGGTGTGGGTGATCAGGTCGTCGATGTTGATCTTGCCGTCCATATACCAGTCGACGATCTTCGGCACCTCGGTGCGGCCCTTGGCGCCGCCGAAGGCGGTGCCGCGCCACACCCGTCCGGTGACGAGCTGGAACGGGCGGGTGGCGATCTCCTGCCCGGCGCCGGCGACGCCGATGATGATGCTCTCGCCCCAGCCCTTGTGGCAGCACTCCAGCGCCTGGCGCATGACGCCGACGTTCCCGATGCACTCGAACGAGTAGTCGGCGCCGCCCTTGGTGATATCCACGAGCCAGGGCACCAGGTCGCCTTCGACCTCGCTCGGATTGACGAAGTGCGTCATCCCGAACCGCTCCGCGAGCTCGCGCTTGGACGGGTTGAGGTCGACGCCGACGATGATGTCGGCCCCCACCAGACGCAGGCCCTGGATGACGTTGAGACCGATCCCGCCGAGACCGAAGACCACGCAGTTCGAGCCCGGCTCGACCTTCGCGGTGTTGATCACCGCCCCGATGCCGGTGGTGACGCCGCACCCGATGTAGCAGATCTTGTCGAACGGCGCGTCCTCGCGCACCTTCGCCAGCGCAATCTCGGGCAGCACCGTGTGGTTGGAGAAGGTCGACGTCCCCATGTAGTGAAAGACCGAATCCTTGCCCATGCTGAACCGGCTGGTGCCGTCGGGCATCACCCCGCGTCCCTGGGTCTCGCGAATGGCTTGGCAGAGGTTGGTCTTGCCGCTCAGGCAGTAGTCGCACTGTCGGCACTCGGGGGTGTAGAGGGGGATGACGTGGTCGCCCGGCTTGACGCTGGTGACGCCCGCGCCGACCTCGACCACGACTCCCGCGCCCTCGTGCCCGAGGATGGCGGGGAACAGCCCTTCGGGGTCGGCGCCGGAGAGGGTGAACTCGTCGGTGTGACAGATGCCGGTGGCCTTGATCTCGACCAGCACCTCGCCGGCCTTCGGTCCCGCGAGGGTGACGGTCTCGATCGTCAGCGGCTTGCCCGCCTCGTGGGCGACCGCGGCTCGGGTTTCCATGGTGCGGCTCTCCTTGAAGGTTCCTGTGATCGGCCGGCCGGAAAGCTATCACACTATCTGCGCCGATTCGGCAAGACGGTTCCGGGACCACTGCCTGCGAAGAGGTTCGGTGCCGACAGACCGCAAGAGGTTCCGACACGCCTGCATCGTCGCCGTCGCGGCGGTTATCCTGTTCGTCGAGGCGGCAGGGACGAGGTTGCTGGAGCGGAGACTCCTCCGTGGCCGAGGTGAGCGATCCTCACGGAGGGCGTCAGTGATCGGTCAGAATGTTCATGCGGCATCGGTCTCCATGGGCCGAATATGGCCGCTGTTCGAAGGTGGGGCCAGGAATGAACGACGACGAACGTGATCGAATGAACGACGACAAACGTGATCGGATGCGTCACACGGCGGAAGCGCTCCGCCAGGCTCGAGGGCGAGTGCTGCAGGGGAGTTCCAACTTTCTCGACATCGTGCAGGTGATCGAGACGTTTGGTAAGGAGCATTGGGAGATAAAATACCTAAAGCGCATCAACAAGAAGCTGGCCAAGCTCATCGACGCGTGGAATACAGGCGGCTCGCCCGAGGAGGTGCGTCGGTTACTCGACGCCATGCGCGAGGGGCGCAACGAAGCCGTGCATGGAGGCACACTCGGGCGCCGGCTCGCGAGGGACTGCGTTCGCGTGAGCATCATGGTCGAGGAGGTATTGCGCAGGGAGGCAGAAATGAAAGTAGTAAGTGACCAAATGGTGGAGACGGTCGTCCATGCGCGTATGTGGCAGACGCTTCGGACGATACGGCGGACCATGATGGAGAACGAGTTTACCCACCTGCCGTTCGAGAACGAGGGGCAGTGGTACACGGTCTGTGCCGAGGCGCTTTGTGTCTACCGAGACCAGCATCGTGACGACGGGAAGGAGGTTTGGAGCCAGACGTTGCGCGACGCGATAGAGAAGACGGACAAGCGTCTCGCCGTGCGGAATGCGGTACTTGTGGATCTCAGTCAAGACATCCACAAGGCAACCACGCAGCTCAAGGGTGAGGGAATGCTCTTGGTACGAGGGAAATGCGACGAAGAAATCGTCGGGGTGCTGACTGCGTTCGATCTGCTGGTGTAGGTCGGAAGTCCAGGCGAGCACATTGAATTCGGGGTATCGCGGCGAGCGATGATTGCGGACAGTGTGGCGTCGGTGATGGATCGTGCTTGACGGCAATGTCGCGACCTCGCATGAGTCGTAGCATCCCGTTCGGGCGCGAGCGGCATCCGTGATCGGTTAACGGGCTCATGTCATGCGAGCCGTTTTTCAACTCGTTGCTTCTACGTCAAATTCCA
>JAKZYK010000323.1:0-3125 GCA_047514485.1 Gammaproteobacteria bacterium | reverse complement strand
AATCCGCGCCGCGAACGGGTAGTTCTGCTCCACGAGCAGCATGGTGAGCCCTTCCGCCTTCAGCCGCTCGGCGATCGCCGCAATCTCCTCCACGATGACCGGCGCGAGCCCCTCGGTGGGCTCGTCGAGGATCAGGAGGCGCGGAGCGAGGGTGAGCGCCCTCGCGATGGAGAGCATCTGCTGCTCGCCGCCCGAGAGCTGGGTGCCGCGATGGTCGCGGCGCTCGGCGAGCCGCGGAAACGCTTCGTAAATCCGCCCGAGCGGCCAGCCGTCCGGGACGTTCGCCAGGGTGAGATGCTCCTGCACCGTCAGCGACGCGAAGACACCGCGATCTTCGGGCACGTACGCGATGCCGAGCCTCGCGATGCGATGGGTCGCGAGCCCCGTGATGTCGGTGTCGTCGAAGCGTATGCGTCCGGCGCGCGCCGGCACGATGCCCATGACCGTCTTCAGAGTGGTGCTCTTGCCGGCGCCGTTGCGTCCCAGCAGCGCCACCACCACACCGGAATCGACCTCTATCGAGAGCGACTGAAGCACGTGGCTCCGGTCGTAGTAGGCGTCGACGGCGTCGAGCGCGAGGAGGCTGCGCGCGCTCGTTGCGCCCCCCGGCGACGCTTCGTGCCGGTGTTGCAGCCCTTCGTCTCCCCGCGCGCTCATTGCGTCCCCAGATAGCGGCTTCTGACGATGTCGGAGTCGCGCACTTCCCGCGGCTCTCCTTGAAGCAGCACCCTCCCGTAGTCGAGGACGGTGATGCGGTCCGCGAGTCCGAAGAGCACCTCCATGTCGTGCTCGATGACGAGCAGGGTCAGCGACGAGGGCAGCGCCGCGATCATCGCCTGCATCGCCGCGGTCTCCTCGGGGCTCATTCCCGCCGTGGGCTCGTCGAGGAGCAGGATCTTCGGCTCCAGCGCGAGGGCAAGAGCGATCTCGAGCTGGCGCTGGGTGCCGTAGGAGAGGTGCCGGGCCACCGTGTCGAGGACATCTCCGAGTCCGAGCGCGACGGCCCGGGCCTCGGCGGATTCGTGGACCTCGCGGTGGCGCGCGAACGCCTTCCATGCGACGTGGGAGACCCGGTGTGCGATGGCGCAGGCGATGGAGAGGTTCTCGCGCACCGTGAGGTCCGTGAACAGGTTGTTGCGCTGGAAGCTGCGGGCAAGCCCGAGGCGGGCCCGGCGATCGGGCGTGTGGCGGGTGACGTCCACCCCGGCCAGATGCACCGAGCCGGCGCCGGGCACGATCTCGCCGGCGATGATGTTGAACAGGGTGGTCTTGCCGGCCCCGTTCGGGCCGATGAGCCCGTGGCGCTCGCCGGGTGCGAGCTCGAGAGTGACCGCATCGGTCACGACGAGAGAGCCGAACGCGTGGGTGATCGCCTCGGCGTGGAGGATCGGCGCTCTCACAGTGTCACGCCCGCCGCACCCGCAGCCGGACCGCCGAGAGCCAGCCGCCTGCGAGCGGCGCGGCCATGATGAAGAATCGTCTCGTCATGGCCGCCGCATGCGCCTCCAGGTCGTCGAGAGACGGCCGTAGAGCCCGTCGCCGGCGAGCAGCACGACCGCAATGAAGAACAGCCCCATCACGAACTGCCAGTAGCTCGCAAGATCCGCGGAGAGCCCGATCGCTTCCCAGAACGCGCCGTCGGAGAGCTCGTGGCGGAGCAGCACCAGCACCACCGCGCCCAGCGCCGCACCGACGAGGCTGCCCATGCCGCCGATGATGACCATGATCAGCACCTCGCCGGAGACGGTCCAGAACCCCAGGTCCGGCGAGACGAAGCCGGTGTGCTGCGCGATGAGCGAGCCCGCGAGCCCGGCGAGCGCCCCGGCAAGCACGAACGCGGCGAGCTTGTAGCGTTGCACGGGGCAGCCGAGCGCGCGCACCCGGCTCTCATTGCGGTGTATCGCGACCAGCATCGCGCCGAACGGCGAGCGCACCACGACCCGCAGCAGCGCCCAGACCGCCGCCGCGGCGATCAGCACGAGGGCGGAGAACACCTGCGGCTCGGCCGTGTCGAGCCCCAGCGCCGCGAGGTCGGGGCGAGGGATGCCGGCCATGCCGTCGTCGGCGCCGAACTCGCGCGCCTTGAAGAAGTATGCGTAGACCATCTGGCCGAGTGCGAGGGTGATCATGATGAAGAAGACCCCACTTACCCGGATCGCGAGCACCCCGGCCACTGCGGCGAGGGCCGCGGCGCACCCGACCGCCGCGAACGTGGCGACCGATACCGGCCAGCCGAGGAACACCGTGAACGACGCGGTGGCGTAGGCGCCGGCGGCGAAGAACGCCGCGTGCCCGAGCGAGACCAGGCCCGCGTAGCCGACGAGCAGGTCGAGACTCATCGCGAAGATCACGAAGATCGCGATCTCGGCCAGCACCTCGTGGCGGAAGAAGTCACCGCCGTACCACGCGATGCCGGCTGCGATAACGAGCGCGGCGGCGGTGGGTAGGTGCAGGGGATCGCGGCCGAGCATCGGATTCAGTGAGTAATCGGCGAGTAATCAGTGAGTAGTCAGTAAGCCTGACGCACCGGGAACAGCCCGTGGGGCCGAACGAGCAGAACCGCTGCCATCAGTGCGTAAATCGTTACCCGCGCGAACTCCGGCGCCATCACCTGCCCGTAGGTGTCGGCCATGCCGATGACGAGCGAGCCGATCACCGCGCCCTTGAGGCTTCCGGGGCCGCCGACCACCACCACGATGAGGGTGAGGATAAGGATGGACATGTCCATCCCCGGAAAGATCGAGAACACCGGCGCCGACACCACACCCGCGAGCCCCGCGAGCCAGCACCCGAGACAGAACACGAGAAAGAACGCGCGTTCGACGTTGATGCCGAGCGCCGCGACCATCGTCCGGTCGTCGACCCCGGCGCGCACGATGGCCCCGAGCCGGGTGCGCTCGAGCCCGAAATGGAGCGCGGCGAGCACGACGAGGCCGACCGCGATGATGAACAGCCGGTACGCCGGATAAACCTCGCCGAGGATGTACACCCGGCCCGCCAGCACGTCCGGGACCTGAATCGTGTGCGGCAGCACGCCCCAGATCATGCGTACCGCGTCGAATCCGACGAAGATGAGCCCGAAGGTCACCAGCACCTGGCGCATCGGGCTCTGGCGCTGCATGTGC
>JAKZYK010000322.1:0-5659 GCA_047514485.1 Gammaproteobacteria bacterium | reverse complement strand
GCTTGGGGGCATCTTGGGGGGCAGGGCAAGTGCGGATAGGTCGACGAAATCGAATCCGACGCACCGATACCTTCGTCGACGCGGTACGGCGTACAGGCAACTATAGCGATTGTTTTCTCAGACTTCGTCCAAACGTTCGAGCCTCGGGAGCTCGCTACTGGGGGCAGCGGCTCACGATTCGCCGTGTGCGCCGAGAATGCATAAGCCGTCCTCCCAATCCTTGTCGCAATCCGGCTCCGACCTCCAGCGTGAAATCATCCTGCCGGCACACCCCTGTCATGCTGGCGAGCGAGCCCGGTTTGCGTACTATTTGCCTCTGCACCTTCGATGCCCGTCTGGAGCCGTCGCGTGAAATGGTGTGGGCGATATGTGGCCGGCGGCGCAGCACGAGGGAGCTGAGGGGGAGCCATGACTCTGCGCGCGAGTTTACCAATGTACGACCTGCCCGAGGTCAGGGGCTGTACCGATCGGCTCTGGGCGGCCATCGCGGAGGAGATGTGCGATGGCGGGGTGGCGGGCGTGCCGGATGCGCTCGAGCGCCCGCAATATCACTACGACGCTTGGCGGCCGCGCAGCCTGTTGCTCTCGCAATCGTGCGGATATCCCGTCGCCAGTACGTTGAGCGACACGCTCCGGGTCGTCGCGACCCCGCATTACGCGGCGCCCGGCTGCGAAGGCTACCGGTACTCGAGCGCTGTGGTCGTGCGCGCGTCGAGCCGCGTTGCCGCCCTCGGCGCGCTACGTGGCACAGTGTGCGCATTCAACTCACGCGACTCCCAGTCCGGATACAACGTGCTCCGAGCGGCGATTGCGCCGATCGCGGGAGGCGGGCGCTTCTTCGCAGATACCATCGAGACCGGCGCCCACTCGGCGAGCATCGAGGCAGTGCGCGTCGAGCGCGCCGACGTGTGCGCCGTCGATTGCGTAACGTGGGCGTTGCTCGCCCGTTATCGCCCGTCAGCGTTGTCCGGGCTCAGGGTCCTTGTCTTTACCGAGCCGATGCCGGGGCTGCCGTTCGTCACTGCCGGTGATTGCTCCGACGCGACCCTCGATACGATTCGGTGTGCGCTCGAACGCGCATTCACGCGACCGGATCTCGCCGATGCACGCGACGCGCTGCTCATCTCCGGCCTTTCGACTGCGACCCTCGATACGTACGCCCCTCTGCTCGCGATGGAGCGCGCCGCTATCGCGTCGGGATATCCGTGCCTGGAGTGAGCGCAAGGCCACCCGGAGACCCATGAGCCTCATGAGCCTGTGCACCCGCTTCATGCCACGATTTCGACTGCAAGGCGAAGCCGACGACCGGCAGGAAAGTTATCGACTCTCGAACCCGCGCCTCGTCACCGAATCGACTCGAAGCGCGATCAACGCTCACGTTTGAGAGCGCCACGCGGGTGGTTCCGGTCACGTGGTATGGTCGCTGCCGCCGACTGCGGCCGCGTGGGGACGTACACTGACGAACCCCCTTGGAGGAGAGCATTCCGTGTCCGCCATCGAAGTTCTGTTCCTGTCCAAGGAAGATGTCGATTCACTCGAGCTGAGCCTCGAAGACATGCTCGCCGCGGTCGAGATGGGTCTGGACGCTCACGGGCGCAAGGACGTCCTGCTGCCACCGAAGGACCACATTCCCCTCGGCTGGCCGCAGAACATCTTCAACATCCTCAAGGGCTACGTCGGTCCGATCAGCTCCGTCGGGGTCAAGGTGCTTGGGGATTTCAGCCGGAACCACGAGCACGGCCTGCCATCGGAGCTTTCGACCCTGCTGCTCATGCGCCCCGAGACCGGCGCCCCCTACGCGATTATCAACTCCACCGCGATCACCTGGATGCGCACCGGGGCGGTGACCGCGATGGGCGCGAAGCACCTCGCCCGCAAGGATTCGAAGGTGCTCGGCCACATCGGGGCGCGGGGCACGTCCTGGTACAACGTCGCGATGATGGATCTCATCTTCGACTTCGACGAGATCCGGGTGACCAGCAAGCGCCCCGAGTCGCGCGAGCGCTTCTGCCGAATCATGTCCGAGCGCTTGGGGAAAGAGGTCAAGGTGATGGACAACTGCCTCGACACGGTGCGCGACGCGGACATCATCATCGACGCGTCGCGCCTTACCGAGGAGGAGGTGCTGGTCCCCGACCGCGCGGTGAAGCCGGGAGCGCTGCTGCAGGCGTATGGCGCGGTGCTCTCGGTCGAGCCCACCCTGCCTTTTTCGGTCGACAAGTTCGTCGTCGACGACTGGCACCAGTGCCATACCTCGAAGTACGGAACATTCGCCGCGATGATCCAGAAAGGAGAGATCCGGGAGGAGCACATCTACGGCGAGATCGGGGAAGTGGTGGCGGGGCTCAAGCCGGGACGCGAATCGGACGCCGAGCGCATCCTGTTCTGGCACAAGGGCTTCGCGATCAGCGACATCGTGCTCGGGCATCTCGCCTTCGAGAAGGCGAAGGAGCGTGGGGTCGGTACGATGCTCACGTACTACGCATCGCCGCGCGACGAATGATGCGGCGATCCGCGCCGGCCCCCGTCGTCATCGACGGCGAGTCGCTCCAGCTCGATCAGTTCGACGCGGTGGCACGTCGCGGGGCGAATTGCGTGCTCGAGGCGCAAGCGCGTGCGAAGGTCGAAGCGGGGCAGGTCGCGGTGCGCCGCGCGCTCGAGACCGGTGAGCCCGTATACGGGGTGAACACGGGTTTCGGAGACCTCGCGGGTGTCCGCATCGCCGAAGATCGGCTCGCGGTGCTCCAGCGACGGCTAATCCTCAGTCATGCCTCGGGGCTCGGTGAGCCGCTCGACGGCCAGGTGGTGCGCGGGATGCTGCTGCTGCGCGCGAATACCCTCGCCCGCGGACACTCCGGCGTACGGCCGCAGATCGTCGAAGCGCTGATCGCGTTTCTCAATTCCGATGTGTTGCCGGTGGTACCGAGTCGAGGCTCGGTCGGCGCGAGCGGTGATCTCGCGCCGCTGGCCCATCTGGCGCTACCTCTGATCGGGTGCGGGCGGGTTCGGATCGACGGTCGGATCGCGACCGCCGCCGAAGGTTTGTGCCGCGCCGGGCTCGCCCCGCTGGAGCTCGGCCCCAAGGAAGGGCTCGCGCTCATCAACGGCACCCAGGCGATGACCTCGCTGCTTGCGCTTTCGTGCCTCGATGCGCGTCGCCTCGTGCGGGTCGCGGACCTCACCGCCGCGCTCTCGACCGAGGCGTTGCGCGGCACCGACACCGCGTTCGACCCGCGCCTGCATGCGTTGCGCCGGCACCGGGGACAGTGTGCCTCGGCGGCCAACCTGTGGTCGCTGATGCATGGCTCCGCGATCCGGGAATCGCACCGTGAGGGCGACGTGCGGGTACAGGACCCGTACAGCATTCGCTGCGCCCCCCAGGTGCACGGTGCGGTGCGCGACGTGCTCGACGACGTCGAGGCGAAGGTCGCGATCGAGATGAACGCGGTCACCGACAACCCGCTTGTCTTCCCTGGTGGTGACGGTGGCCCGGCGATCCTGTCCGGGGGCAACTTCCACGGTCAGCCCATGGCGTTCGCGGCGGACTTTCTCGCCATCGCGATCGCCGAGCTCGCATCGATCAGCGAGCGGCGGATCGAGAAGCTGACCAACACCGCGTTCTCCGGGCTGCCGCCGTTCCTCGCCCGCGACGCAGGCCTCAACTCCGGTTTCATGATCGCCCAGGTGACGGCAGCGGCGCTGGTGGCCGAGAACAAGGTGTCGTGCCACCCTGCCTCGATCGATTCGATTCCGACCTCGGCGGACAAGGAGGATCATGTCTCGATGGGCATGGGGGCGGCGCTCAAGCTGCGCCCGGTAGTTGCGAACGTGCGCCGGGTGCTCGCAATCGAGCTGGTCGCGGCTGCGCAGGGGATCGATCTGCTGCGTCCGCTGCGATCGAGCGAGCGGCTGGAAACGGTGCATCGGATGGTGCGCGAGCGGATCGCGTTCCGGGATGAAGACCGGGAGATGGCCGTCGACCTCGAGCGAGGCATCGCGCTCCTCGACGAACTCGACCCGGTGCTCGACTCCCTCGATTGATCGCAACCACTTCCACCACGAGCGCTGATCTGTTTGTTCTTCGGTGAACGTCCGATTCGCTGGTGGACGCGGGCTGGCGGATCAAGCGCTTGTATCCGGACGACTGGCTTCTTCGCGTCGCGAAAGCGAGTCGCACACCATCGCTCAAGGCTCAATAGCCCTGTAGGCACTTCCGCCGGAACGATCAGCCCGACCGACGCGGCAGACGTTCAGCAGCAACGTCCCCGCTTCCGTCACCTCCCGCGAGCGATGGGGATCCGCAAGGAACACGTCGTCCTGTAGAGAGACCGCTCCGATAGCCTGCCGTGGTGGAACAGGGCGATGTATTGTTCCTCTCGACGTTCTGCGCGCTGATGGAACTCTGGGCGCGGGACCAACGAGCTTGTCTGGGTCTTCAGACGCGGCCCAGTTCCGTTCCTATCTGCAGCCTGTCCACGTAGGCCTGATAGGTGCCAGCGCCGTTCCGAAAGTGCGCGTGAGTGGCCGGAGTGAAGATGTCATCTTCTTCGATGGCGTGTTCTTCGAATCTTCATTGAAATCGATCTTCTTCGCGTCTTGATCTTCGTCGTCGTCGTGCGCGTGCCGGGAGGCTGATCGGGCGCGGGCGACTCATCATCGGTGGTCGGAGGGACCCCACCGATGACCACCCGAAGACGACGTAAGTGTCGGCACTGCGGGCAATTATTCCGGCCCGACCCCCGCAACCTGCGCCACCAGTGCTACCCCGACTTCGCCAACTCACCATGTGTTTCGGCGATTTTCGTGAATGATTGACGCTGCAAGTCTCTGTTTTTTGGGCTCGACCACGGTCGATTCCTTGTGTAGTGCCGACCTTGGTCCTTGATTCGGGAGCCGACTGCGCCGACGATTTGTTCATGTTCGTGCGCTGCAAGACACGCCACAAGGACGGTAAGGAACACCGCTATTGGAGCGTGGTGGAGAACGTGCGCGTGCGTGGCGGCCGGGTAGTGCAACGCCAAGTGCTGTATCTGGGGGAGATCAATGACAGCCAGCGTGCGGCGTGGTGCCGCACGATCGAGGTGTTGGAAGGCAAGTCAGGCTCGCGGCAGATGGCGCTGTTTCCACAGGGGCGTGAGGCTCCGGCGCTGAACTGCGAAGTGGTTCGGGTCCAGGTTCAGGACGTAGAGGTGCACGCGCCGCGTCAGTGGGGCGCGTGCTGGCTGGCTCTTTGTCTGTGGGAGTGTCTGGAGTTGGATCGGTTCTGGGGTCCACGCTTGCCTGCAAGCCGACAAGGCACGCGATGGCTGGACATCGTGAAGGTGCTGGTTTGCTACCGTCTCATTGACCCGGGGAGCGAGTGGCGACTTCACCGGCAGTGGTACGAGCACAGCGCGTTACGCGACTTGCTGGGATGCGATCGGGTCCTTGCCAGTAATACCTTGTACCGGTGTCTGGACAAACTGGTGGTCCACAAGGAGGCGTTTTTCTCATTTTTGCACGAGCGTTGGACGAGGCTCTTCGATGCGCGGTTTGATGTCCTTCTCTACGATCTGACCAGCACTTATTTTGAGAGTGATCCGCCGTTTGAGGACAAGCGCCAGTTCGGCTACAGCCGGGACAAACGTTCCGATTGCGTCCAGGTGGTGATTGCCCTCAT
>JAKZYK010000321.1:0-12058 GCA_047514485.1 Gammaproteobacteria bacterium | reverse complement strand
CATGGCGCGACCGGCGTACTACTCCTCCCGCGGCACGTACCCTTCCGGCGCCGCCGAGCCCTCGCCGAAGAAGTATTGCTCCAGCTCGCCTTCGAGGAAGCGTCGGGCCGCCGGGTCGGTGACCTTCAGGCGGTTCTCGTTGATAAGCATCGTCTGGTGGGCGAGCCACTGCTGCCACGCCGGCTTCGAGACGCTCTCGAATACACGTTTGCCGAGGCCTCCGGGCAGGGGCGGGAAATCGAGCCCCTCCGCCTCCATGTGGAGCTTCACGCACTGTACGGTCCTTGCCATGGTGATTGCCTCGTCGCGCCGCGCGGGCGGAGCACGATTGTCTCGAATTACCGGGGACGGATCGATCGGAATCGACGGATGGGTGATGATGGGATGCCGACGAAGCGCAGAGCGATCCGGGGTGAAACGAAGCCATCACTCGCGCGCGAGCTGCTCGATCAGGCGCTTCACCGGCGCCGCGAGTCCGACGTTCGCGGCAGCGCCCGGCGGGTACCAGCGAAGCTCGCCCGGGTCGGCGACGGCGGCGGCGTGGTCGCCGTCGATCTCGACGAGGATTGGATACACGTCGAGCTTGAAGTGGGTGAACCCGTGGGCGATCGGCGCGAGCGCGGTGGTTGCGGCGGGACGAACGCCGAAGCGCGACCGGCACGTGGCCTCGACGTCGGCGGCGGGATCGCACTCCGGAAAGCACCACAGCCCGCCCCAGATGCCGCTCGGGGGGCGGCGTTCGAGGAGCAGCGCGCCGCTCGGATCGCGCAGCACCAGGAACGCAGTCTCACGGCGCGGTACCGCGCGCCGGGGCCGAGGAGCGGGGAGCCTTGCCTGAGCGCCCTCGCGCCGCGCGGCACAGTCGGCCTCGATCGGACACTCGGCGCACAGCGGGCGCGACCGCACGCAGAGCGTCGCGCCAAGGTCCATGATCGCCTGGGTATAGGCGGCAACGTGCTCGCGCGGGGTGTGCCGCTCGGCCAGCGTCCACAGGGTGCGCTCGATCCTGCTCTGCCCGGGCCAGCCGTCGATGCCGTGGTAGCGGCAGAGCACGCGCTTGACGTTGCCGTCGAGGATCGGATGCCGATCGCCGTGGCTGAGCGCGAGGATCGCGCCGGCGGTCGAGCGACCGACCCCCGGCAGGGCGACGAGCGCGTCGAGATCGCGCGGCATCGTGCCGAGATGACGGTCCCGCACCAGAACGGCCGCACGATGAAGATTGCGCGCCCGCGAGTAGTAGCCGAGTCCGGTCCAGAACCCGAGCACATCATCGAGCGTGGCGTCCGCGAGGGTTGCGAGGTCCGGGAACCGCGCCATGAACCGCTCGTAGTACCCGATGACGACGCTTACCTGGGTCTGTTGCAGCATGATCTCCGACACCCACACGCGGTAGGGCGTCGGGTCGCGCTGCCAAGGCAGACGCTTGCGGCCATAGCGTGCGTACCAGCCAATCAGCCGCTTGGCGATCGGCGCAAAGGCGTCGCTCACGGCTTGCACGAGGCCCGCGAGCCTGGCACGGGGACGCCGCCCGGGCTCGCGCCCGCGGCGTGGGGGGCGATCACGTCTCGAAGGGAGCGGTGACCGTGGGCAGTTTCTTCGATGTGCCGGCCCCCGGGCTGTTCATGCGCCCGCATCACGCGGACGCGAGTCCAGCCTTCGCCCGCGCAATCGCGGCGCGCACCTGAACGGGGGCGGTGCCGCCCGGGTGGTTCCGTGCGGCCACCGAGCCTTCGAGGGTCAGCACCCCGAACACGTCGCTCTCGATGGCGGGAGAGAACGCCCGAAGCTCGTCCAGCGTCATCTCCGACAGGTCCCGCCCAGTCTCCATCGCACTGCGCACCGCCCGCCCCACCGCCTCGTGGGCGTCGCGAAACGGCACCGCCTTGCGGACCAGGTAGTCCGCAAGGTCGGTCGCGGTCATGTAGCCGAGGCGCGCCGCCTCGCGCATCCGCTCGCGGCGGCATTCGAGGGTGCCGAGCATGCCGGCGAAGACCCGGAGGCAGTCCGTGACCGTGTCGACGGTATCGAACAACGGCTCCTTGTCCTCCTGGTTGTCGCGGTTGTATGCGAGCGGCTGGCCTTTCATCAGCACCAGCAGCGCGTTGAGGTGGCCGATGACCCGTGCGCTCTTGCCGCGCACCAGCTCCGGGACGTCCGGGTTCTTCTTCTGCGGCATGATCGACGAGCCGGTGCAGTAGGCGTCGCCGAGCTCGACGAACGCGAACGGCGCCGAGACCCACAGCACCAGCTCTTCCGACATCCGCGACAGATGCATCATCGTGAGCGCACAGTCGGAGACGAACTCGATCGCGAAATCACGGTCGCTCACCGCGTCGAGCGAGTTCTCGCACAACGCCTCGAACCCGAGCAGCCGTGCAGTGACGGCGCGGTCGATCGGGTACGGCGTCCCCGCGAGCGCGGCCGCCCCGAGCGGCATTCGGTTGACCCTGTGGCGGCACTGCGCGAAGCGCTCGGCGTCGCGTTCGAGCATCTCGAACCACGCGAGCATATGGTGCCCGAAGGTGATCGGCTGCGCGGGCTGGAGATGGGTGAAGCCGGGAAGCACGGTATCGGCTTCGTGTTCGGCGATGGAGAGGATCACGCCTTGCAGCGCGCGAATCGCGGAGGCGATGTCGTCGAGCGCCTCGCGAACGAACAGCCGCACGCCGGTGGCGACCTGATCGTTGCGCGACCGCCCCGTATGCAGGCGCTTGCCGGCATCGCCGATCCGCTCGGTGAGCACCGACTCGACATTCATGTGAACGTCTTCGAGCGACGTGCGCCATTCGAAGGCGCCCGCCTCGATGTCGGCGAGGATGCCCTTGAGCCCGGCGACGATGGCATCGCGGTCCTCCCGGCTCAACACCCCGACCTCGGCGAGCATCGTCGCGTGTGCAATCGAGCCCCGGATGTCGTGCTTCGCGAGCCGGTGATCGAAGCTCACCGATTCGGTGAACCGCTCCACCAGCGCGTCCATGGGCTCGGTGAATCGGCCCGCCCAGAGCTTGGCGGGTGGTGTCTCATCGCTCATCGGCGGGTCTCCGGGAACGGCAGTTGCGGCGCCAAGGGATTGGTGCAGAGTAACTGAACGAGGGCGAGGGTTCAGGGTTCAGGGTTCAAACCTCAAGGTTCGGGGATCCGGACCAGAGGCACGGGTCCGGCAATCGACGAAGGAGCCGACGGACCTTTGACGTATGCGCGATTGCGGGCTATCGCAGATCCCCCCAGCGCGCCTGCAGCACGCTGAGGGCGACCAGCGCTGCCGTCTCGGTTCGAAGCACCCTCGGCCCGAGACGCAGCCCCACGAACCCCGCGGCCCGGGCACACTCGACCTCCCTGGGAGCGAGACCGCCTTCGGGACCGACGAGCAGACGCACCGTGTCCCCGGGCTCGGGTTGCGCGAGATCGGAGAGTGATGATGCGTCGCGGGGCGAGAGGAAGATTCCCGGACCGGGGCCGGGACGCGACAGCCACGTATCGAGATCCTCGACGCCGGTGACGTCCGGCGCCCGCGTGCGGCCCGACTGCTGCGTCGCGTGCACCGCGACCGCGCGCCAGTGAGTGAGTCTGCGCTCGGCGCGCGTCGGATCGAGCTTCACGACGGTGCGCTCGCAGAGAATGGGACGGACCGTCCGCACGCCAAGCTCGGTCGCTTTCTGGATGACGAAATCCATCCGATCGCCCTTGCAGATCCCCTGTGCGAGCTCGACGTTGAGAGCCGAATCGCGATCGACGAGCAGGTACGCGCCGACATCGACCTCCACCGCGCTGCGGGAAGCCCTGGCGACGGTCGCGTCGTACTCGCCACCGCATCCGTCGAAGACGGTGAGCGGATCGCCGGACCCGAGCCGCAGCACCCTCGTCACGTGATGGCTCGCGGCCTCCGGCAGCGTGATCCTCTCGCCGGCGGCGAGCGGCAGATCGACATACAGGCGTGGGATTCGCATCGTCATCGCGCCGTGCTCTCGGCCTCCCTCGTCGCCGTCGAGCGGTCTCGTGCATGCATGATAGTAGGCTGCGCCCGGGCTTCCGACCCTGGCGCGCGACGGCGCGAGTCATTCCGACGCAATGTACGACCATCACAACTGTCCGTGCTCGGACTCGCCCGGCGTGCGATGACGCGCGCCTCGCACATGAGGCGGCCCAAAGCCAGCGCGAGTCTCCCGTGCACGGTCATCTCGTCGCCGGCGGCCGACTCAGGCCGCGCCCGCATCAACCATCCGGAGAAAGGACGATGAATCATCGCAGTGAGCGCTCGTGCCCGCTTCGCAGTATCGGAATCCGCATCATGCCGCTCGTCGTGGGGTGCCTTGCCCTTGTCACCGGAATGCAGACACTCGCGGCCGAGGATGACCCGAAGCTCGAGTCGAATCTCCAGCGCGTGAGCTACATGATCGGTCTCCAGATCGGACAGACACTCCGCCGGCAAGGCCTCGATCGGATCGACGCAGCGGCGCTCGCGGCAGCCCTGAACGATGTGTTCGAGGATCGCCGCCCAAGACTCACGATCGAGGAAATGCAGACGGCCCAGACGGAATTCCAGGCGGGACTTGCTACGACGCAGACCCGGCAGGCGGCAGTCAATCTTGCGACCGGCCAGGCGTTCTTCGCATCGAACACGGAGAACGAAGGGGTCGTGCAGACACCGGACGGGCTTCAGTACCGCATCCTGCGCACCGGCGACGGCGCGATGCCGGCGGCCGACGATCGGGTCGTGGTGCATTACCGGGGCCGGTTGCTCGACGGAACGGAGTTCGATAGCTCCTACGGGCGCGGCGAGCCGGCCGAGTTCATGCTTGACGCCGTGATCCCCGGATGGCAGGCCGCGCTACGGAAAATGCCGGTAGGGTCGCACTGGGAGGTATGGATCCCCGCCGTACTTGCCTACGGCGAGCAGGGCGCCGGCGGCACCATCGGTCCGAACCAGGCGCTGCACTTCGATATCGAGCTCATCGAGATCAAGCCGAAAGGTTGAGCCGGAAGCTCAGACCTCGCGAGTGGCGCGAAACTCGACGTCGGGCCAGCGCTCGACGGCGAGGTTCAGATTGACCATCGTCGGCGCGAGATATGCGAGGTTGCCCGCGCTGTCGAGCGCGAGGCGTGCATCGTTGCGGCGGCGAAAGGCTTCGAGCCGCCCGGGGTCGCCGCAGGTCACCCAGCGCGCAGTGGTGACGCCGACCGGCTCGTAGCGGCTCTCCACCCCGTACTCGTTGCGCAGCCGCCAGGCGACCACGTCGAACTGCAGAACGCCCACCGCCCCGAGGATGAGGTCGTTGGTGGCCAGCGGGCGGAACACCTGCGTGGCGCCCTCCTCGCTCAACTGATCGAGCCCTTTCTGCAACGCCTTCAGACGCAGCGGATCGCGGAGCAGGACGCGGCGGAACAACTCCGGCGCGAAGCTCGGGATGCCCGTGAACTTGAGCTCCTCGCCCTGCGAGAACGTGTCGCCGATCCGGATCGTGCCGTGGTTGGGCAGCCCGATGATGTCGCCGGCATAGGCGTCGTCCACGCGGTCGCGATCGCGGGCCATGAAGGTGATGGCGTTCGCCACCTGCACATCTTTTCCGATACGGACGTGGCGCATGCGCATCCCCCGGCAGTAGCGCCCCGATGTGATGCGCATGAACGCGATGCGGTCGCGATGCTGCGGGTCCATGTTCGCCTGGATCTTGAAGACGAAACCGCTGAACCGATCCTCCTCGGGAGCGACCGTGCGCTGCTCGGCGGCGCGCCTCCCGGGCTTTGGCGCAAGCTCGACGAACTCCTCGAGCAGCTCGCGAACCCCGAAGTTGTTGATGGCGGAGCCGAAGAAGACCGGGGTCCGGGTGGCGGCGAGATAGGCATCGGTGTCGAGCTCATGGCTGGCACCGCGCACGAGCTCCACCTCGTCGCGCAGCTCCTGCGCCTGGACGCCGAGCCGTTCGTCGAGCACCGGGTTGCCGATGCCCTCGACCACCTCGCCATCCACGATCCGGCCATCGTGGCGCGGGCTGAAGAAGTGCACCCGGTCGTCGATCAGGTGATAGACGCCTTTGAACCGCCTGCCGCTGCCGATCGGCCAGGTCACCGGCGCGCACTGGAGGCCGAGTACCCGCTCGATCTCGTCGAGCAGATCGATGGGCTCGCGACTCTCGCGATCCATCTTGTTCACGAACGTCACGATCGGGGTGTCGCGCAGCCGGCATACTTCCATCAGCCGGATGGTCCGCGCCTCGATGCCGCGGGCTCCGTCGATGACCATGAGGGCGGAGTCGACGGCGGTCAGGGTGCGGTAGGTGTCTTCGGAGAAATCCTCGTGGCCGGGCGTGTCGAGCAGGTTCACAATGCGCCCGGCGTAAGGGAACTGCATCACCGAGGACGTGACGGAGATACCGCGCTGCTTCTCGAGCTCCATCCAGTCGGATGTCGCGTGCCGTTCCGCCTTGCGTCCCTTGACCGTACCGGCGAGCCGCACTGCGCCGCCGAACAGCAGCAGCTTCTCGGTGAGGGTGGTCTTACCCGCATCGGGGTGGGAGATGATCGCGAACGTGCGCCGACGTTCGATCTCGTCGAGGACTTCACGGTCGGACACGGTCGGATCCGTCGGGCGCGGCGCCGTCGCGCGGTGGTTGAATGCGGCGCCGGGGTTGGAAGGAGATACCGGGGTGCACGCTGCGCCCCGGTCGGGCAAAAAGCTCACGGCCCCGGACTCTCGTCCGGGGCCGTGGTGTTGTATTCTGCTAAGCCTGACCCGTTACGTTTCGGGCTTGCAGACCCTTCGGACCCTGCTCGACTTCGAAGTTGACACTCTGTCCCTCAGTCAAGGTGCGGAATCCGGATGCGTTGATCGCGGAGAAGTGGACGAATACATCCTCTCCGCCGTCCTGAGGGGCGATGAACCCATACCCCTTCGAATCATTGAACCACTTTACGGTACCGATCGGCATTGCTACTTACCTCTGAACAGAAACGAAGAACGCTTGCGGGCTGTCTCAGCAAAGAACGGGGAAACCAGAAGGCACTCCGAAGGGCACGACAGCTTTTCAGCGCTGAGGGCAGTATATCTCTAAACTCGTGCGGATAGTCAATCATCGCCGACGGGCGACAATCGTCGCCAGCGAGGACGGCGAAGGTGTCGCCGACAAACGGTGCTCCATCTTCAGGCTTCGGCTTGCGCAACAATCGTCGCCGGTGAGGGAAGCGAGGGTGTCAGGGACAACGCTGAAGGCGATCGCCCCCGGCGCAAGGGCCGGCGTCGGGCTTTCGGGCGGCATCCGGGATCATGACCCCGGGCCCACCAGGGCGCCCGCGGGAATCGGGCGGGGCCGCGGCGCACGGCGCGCCCAACGCCTCGGTGGACTTGGCGAGGCCGTCGCAGCGGCGGATCTCAGACCGAGCCGCGGCGCGCGGGACGCCTCTGCGGAGGGTAGAAGACGAGGGTGGCCGCCACCACCGCTGCAAACGACGTGTAGATGAGGGTGAACACCCATGACGGCGCGTCATAGAAGATGAGCCGTTGCAGCCAGTAGCCGGCGAAGCTGTCGGCCGCGAGAGGGCTTCCCGCCGCCGCCCTGAGCCCGAACTCCAGCCAGGTGAGCGGGCACATGACGCCGAACCAGGATTCGAGCACCACCAGGGTGACGGCGCCGGCGTGCGCCAGACGAAACGGCAGATTGCGCGGCCAGCGCCAGCCGAGCATCCAGCCGGCCAGGATCAGCCCCTGACCGGCCACCACGAAGACGATGAACGCGGCGTGCGCGATCAACGTCAGATCCGCCGCGATGATCAGAGCACCCTGGGACATGACGGCATTGTCCTACCGGATCAGTCCGCACTTCCTTCTGGCTTCTGGCTTCCGGCTCCCGGCTCCTTGCTCCCGGCTTCCAACTGCGGCCGCGGATTGGACGGCATCGGCCACGAAGTAGCCCTTCCCCGTGCTGGAGCACGCGGGCTACGGTACGGCTCCTCCGGCCTCGAGACTCAGCATCGCGAGCTTGCGTCCCCTCCCCCAGCGATATTCGCCGAGGACGCCCGATGCACGGATGACCCGGTGGCAGGGGATGATCCAGGCGACGGGATTTGAAGCAGTCGCATTGCCGGCCGCGCGCGACGCGCCCGGTGCTCCGATTCGATGAGCGAGATCGCCGTACGACGTGACGAATCCCGGCGGGATCGACAGTAGCGCGCGCCAGATCTTGATCTGGAACGGGGTGCCGCGAAGATGCAGCGCGATGTCGTCGCCGCCGGACGGACCACCGAATATCGTCTTCGCGATGCTGGCGGTGGCTCCCACGTCCTCGACGAAGGTGGCGGCTTCGACGCCGCGAGCAAGCTCCGCGCACGTCTCGTCGCACCGGGCCGGGGAGGTGAATGCAAGCCCGCATACGCCGCGGGCGGTGCGCATGACCAGACATTGCCCGAACGGCGACGGGTGAGCGCCGTATCGAATGGTGAGTCCCTGTCCCCGGTGCTTGTACTCACCCGGCGTCATCGCTTCGACATTCACGAACAGGTCGTGCAGCCGACCGGGTCCAGACAGACCCGAGGCGTACGCGGCGTCGAGGACGCTGCGCGATTGCGCGAGTAGTTCCTTCGCGCGCTCGAGGGTGAGGAACTGGACATACTTCTTCGGGCTCAACCCCACCTGGCGCCGGAACCGGCGCTGGAAGTGACATTCGCTCAGGCCCACGTGGCTGGCCGCCTCGGCGAGCGAGGGCTGGCGCTCGAAGTTGCGTGACAGCCATTCGAGCGCGCGCTCGACCTGCGACGCGTAGTCCTCGTCGCGGACAGGCGCATGAGGCAGGTCGGTCATTGTCGTCGGGACATCGTACGTGGTCATCACCCTGTTCTCCCCGGTATGGCGCCCCTGCGCGGTCCGGGCCGAGACGAAAGGTCCGTCGACCACGCGCGCGTCCGTTGGTCGAGATCATCGCGCCGTTTCGATGGCTCGGCGACCCGAATCTTGCGCGCGTTCGCTATTCGTCGAAGTAGCGTTGCTGGCGCTTGAATGCGGCGGCATCGGCCACCGGCTCCGCGCCGCGGAACGCGTCGCCGGAGGCGGGGGGCTCCCGGGTCGAGACCGCGACGACCACCCCGCGGGCCGTCTCCGGGGCGGCGGCGAGGTCGCGCCAGGCATCCACGAGCTGATCCTGGGTGACGGCACGTACCGCATCAAGGAACCGCTCGCGCCGATCGAATTCGAAGTGCTCTCGATCGATCTCGTCCCAGTATCGCGCGGTGCGCTCGTCGAGCCGGGTCTCGGCTTCCAGCAGTGAGCTCTCCACGGTGGATCGGTGGCGCTCGAAGACCGCGCGGGGCATGTCGCGGAGGGCGGCGCCGGACCGGTCGAGAAAGGCGTCCACGTGCCGGTGGAGGGTCTCGGGCGGACTCGATGGGGACTGGACCACCAGCGCGAGGCCCGGCACGTCGAGCATCGTCAGCGGGGTTGCGAAGACGATGTACCCAATTTCGCGCTCGGTACGGAGCTCGTGGAAGAACCGGTTTCCCGTCGATTGCGCGATCAGCGCAATCTTCGCCCGCTCGGGAAGGCCGCGCCCGCGTCCCTGGCGATAGACGGCAAGCGCATGGTCTTCGTGATCGCTCGCGAGCCACCGGACGTAGCGCGTCCCGGGATCGAGCCGCACCACGCGGCCGCGCGTCACCCGCACCGCACGCATCGAACCGAGCAGTTCACGCTCCAGCACGCCGCCGAGCGCTTTCGCGGTCTCGACAGTGACGTTCCCATGGGCGAGAGCGACGATCTCACCGCGCTCGAAGAACTTCGAGACGTACTCGATCAGATCCTCGAGCTCCACCGCTTCGAGCGCCACGAGCAAGGCATCGTCGGACCAGCCCGGATCGAGCAGCAGCTCGCGCACGTCGCTCATCGCACGGCGGAACGGGGTGCGCTCGTCGACGTTTCGAAGCTGGCGGGCATACTCCGCCTTCTCCGCCTCGAACCGCTGCGCAGGGAGCGGAGGCGCGCGCAGGGTCGATACGATGCGCGCGAGCAGCGGGCGCTGCTTGTCGCTCCAGCCGGAGAGGCGGACGGTGATCCCGCGGCGGTGCCTGTACAGCGCATAGGCTTGCCCGGCGAGCGCGGCGGGGTATGCGAACTCGTTGAGCGCATCGTTCGTCATGCGGCCGAGCAGCGAGCTCAACACCGCGTGTCGGGGGGAATCGTTGGCGATCGGAGAGCGCACCGCGAAGTAGAAATTCGTGCGCGGCTGTCCGAACTCGATGTCGGCGTGATGCCACAGATCGAAGCCGGGCCGGCGCACGATGCGGGCCGGTCGCGACCCGGCCGCCTGCGCGTCGATCAGCGCCAGATCGCCGGGCACGAACGGATTCGGCTCCGGGAGCACGAGGCCGTCGTCCGGCGCCGGGTCGCGCCAGCGCGCCACGGTCGGCGGCGGGATCGGGCTCAGCCGGTACGGCGTCTCATGGAACGGTGCGACGGCGTCGGTGGTCATGCCCTTCCCCATCACCGTCACGAGCACGCGGTCCGGGTGGAGCGCGGCGAGAAACCGCCGCTCGATCACGGGGTCGAAGTCGTCGAACCGGTAGGGCCCGGTCAGGACCTCTCGGACCGGATACACGTGCAGGGCGGAGGCGAGCGATATCGCGTGGGAGCGGGCTCCGCTCTTGTCCAGAAAACGGAAGCCGATCCGTGCCATGCGCGCAAGCTCCTCGTAGTAGCGCGGCTCGATCCCCTCCTCGCCGATGAGATCGAGGTACGCGAACACCGAGGCGATGATGTCGTCGGTGTGCGCAAGCCCCACCTCGGTGGCCTGGATCGTGATTCCGAACGTCGCGAAATCCGGGTGCCCAATGCCCGGCCCTGCGCTCAGCCCTTCCGCCCAGCCGCGCGCCTTCAGCGCCGAGAGCAGGCTGCCGCGGCCTTCGTGGCCGAGGAGGTGCGAGACCAGAACAAGCGGGTGTGCCCGGTAATGCGGGCGTAGCGACGGGATCGCGAACGAGAGCGAGATGGTGCGGATCTCGCGGATCGGCTCGATGTCGAGCCGCGCCGGCACGAGTCCTTCCCGATAGAGCGGCCCGGTGATGCGCTGGGGCTCGAAGTCTCGGCGCGGCACTGCGGTGAATCGCGCCCGCACCCAGTCCTCCAGCACGTTGAGCGGCTCGCGGCCGACGACGACGAGCTTCATCAGGTGCGACGAGTAGGTGCTCTCGTAGAGGTTGATCAGCTCGTCGCGGATATCGGCGCCGGGGCGGTCCGCGAGCGTCGACGCGTTCCCGACATTGAACCGCGAAAGCGGATGGCGGGGGTCGAGGGTCTGCTTCCACGCGGCAAGGCTCCGGAGCCGATCGCTGCGGCGCCGCGAGACGTGCTCGGAGTGCACGACCTGGCGCTCGCGCTCGACGTACTCTGGGTCGAACCGGGGGGAGATGAAGAACTGGGCGAATCGGTCGAACGCGCCTTCCAGGTGCGCGGCGTCGACGTCGAAGAAGTAGCTCGTGTGGGCGAACGAGGTTGCGGCGTTGCTGGAGCCGCCGTGCTCGGTGATAAAGCGGTTGTACTCGCCGGGGTCCGGATACTTCCCGGTGCCGAGAAACAGCATGTGCTCGAGAAAGTGCGCGAGCCCCGGGCGCGCATCCGGATCGTTGGCGCTCCCCACATTGACGTCGAGCGCCGCCGCGGCCTTGTCGGCGCTGGGGTCGGAGACGACGAGCGCCACGAGCCCGTTGTCGAGCATGACCGCGCGGTAGTCCCTGGTGTCGGCGGGGCTGCGCTCGATCTCGGCGCCGTGCGCCGGCGTGGCGCCGGCCAGCAGCAAGACGAACGCCGCCGCGAAGGGGCGGCATCGAGTGATTCTCATGCAGGCGGTCCGCTCAGGCGCTCTCCCGCGCCTTGCCGCCGAGGCATTTCGGAGACTCGGGGGCGGCGGCACCGGTCCGGACCCAGGCATCCTCGGTATAGGTATGCACCGCGAGCGCGTGCACTCCGCCGCGCAGCTCGTCGTCCACCGCCTTGAACACCATGCGGTGCTGCGCGACCCGCGGCTTGCCGGCGAAGGCGCCGGAGACGACGACGACCTTGAAATGGGTCTCGGAACCGGCG
>JAKZYK010000320.1:0-13383 GCA_047514485.1 Gammaproteobacteria bacterium | reverse complement strand
GGCCATGGCCGAGGACAAATGGATCACCAAGCTGATGGCGAGGGCTGGCAGATTGACCGTACCCGAGGGTGCGGTCGCGGTCGAGGAACGCGATCTCGACCGACCGCCCGACTTCGCGGGCCCTTACTTCGTGAAGCCGCGATTCGGCGCCCAGTCGGAAGGGGTGGACGACGGCTCCATCTGCGACGACTGGCCGGCAGCGCGCGCGCGGGCCGCCACGTTGCTGGCCGACGGTGAAGAGGCGTTAATCGAGACGCTCGCACCGGGCCTGGACGTAACGGTGCCGATTGTGGGTGGGCCCATCGCGCTGCATCCCGTCGCCATGCGTTCCGAACTGCGCGAGGGCATCTCCACCGTGCGCCTGAAGCGCCATCTCGAGCCGGGGCTGCGGGCGGAGCCTCTTGATGACCCGCCGCTCGCCGGGAAGCTGAAGCAGGCGGCGCTCGCGTTCGCCCGACTGGTCCAGCCGTGCGACTATCTCAGGGTCGACTTTCGCGTGGCGCCCGACGGATCCTTGCGCCTGCTCGAGTTCAACGTTACCTGCAACCTGGCCACCACCAGGGCGATGAACATGGGCGCAGGGGCTTCGGGGGTCTCGTATGAAGCCATGATCGAACATTTCCTCTGTTACAGCCTGAAACGTCAGGGGGTGCTGGCGGCATGAAGCTGCTCATCAAACTGAATTTGGCATTTCTGTGCGCATTCGCGGTGGCGATGGCGCTCACGGTTCTGCTCAACCAGGCAAAGTTCGGCGACATTCTGCGTGGGCTCGACGATTCGCGGGTTTCGGTCGTCACGCTCGACACGTCGCGCCGGCTGCGCCAGGCGGTGGACCTGGGGCTGCCGCTCAAGGACATCGCAGAGAGTCAGGCAATCGTAGACTCCCTCGTCGAGGAATATCCGGAATTGCAGTCCGTCAGCATTTTCGACGCGGATGGCCGCCTGCTCGTTCACGGCGGGCAGGCCCTTGAAGGCGATCCGACGGATGCACCTGGCGTGTGGACCGCCGGCAATCGGGAGGCCGGGGGGGAGGTCTGGCGTCTGGAAACCCCGGAGTCCTTCATCGTCGGCGCGGCGGTCGTCAACAATTTCGGCAAGCTCGAAGGCGGTGTCGCGGTCCGCTACGGAAGGTCGCGCTACAGCCGAATTGTCGGCGGGCTGACCGACGAGCTTCTGGAGACCGCGGTCGTCCTGTTCGTCGCGGCTGGTCTGCTGACGGTGCTCGGCACCGCGGCTGCCCTGCGGCGGCTGATCGCCACCGCGCGCCGTTTGGGAACCGCGGTCGCAGGCTTGTTGGATACGGCACCGGCCGTGACACCGGCCGAACCGGACATGGCTGAATTCACGGCCTATCGCGCAAAGGTGCGCGAGACGGCAGCGGCGCTCGCATCTGCTGAGAAGGAAGGCCGATGAACGCCAACGCGCGCAGGGCGCCGACCCTTGCCTCGCTCGGTCTGCGCATCGGCATCGTCGCCGCAGGCGCCTTGATCCTCGCCAATTCCGTGCTCGCCTGGATTGCGCTGGGTGCGGTGGAGCGCCGTCTCGAGCCGGTCGTCGAGGAAAAGGCGCGTGTGCTGGCTCGTTCGATCGCCAACGATCTGGCCACCGCGGTGCGCCTGGACATCCCGATTGCGGATCTGAGCGGGGTTGGCGCTTATCTTGACAACGTGCTTGCCGATCATCCCGAAACCGCCTATGTCGCCGTGATGGACGAAGCGGACAGAGTGCTTTTCTCCGCGGCGGCGGAAGGGCACGGCGTTCCGGCCTCGCAGGCATTGAACCGCGATGCCGGACACCGGACGGACGCCGATTCCACCGCGGCGGGATCGGGATTCGATTTCGTCTATCCACTGACGCACGAGGGCAAACCGGTTGCAATGGTGATGATCGGTGTGGACCCGCGCTACGTGCGCGACACGATGGGAAGCATCTTCGCCGATATCGGCATCTCGCTTTTCGTCGCAATGTTGATCGTCCTCGAGCTGACCCTGCTGGTGTTGTCGCTGGCGGTGGTGCGTTCGATCGGGCAGATGCAGCGACTGATGCGTGCTGTCGGCGAGGGCGACTTCTCGCTTTCGGTGGTGACCCGCGGGCGCGACGACCTTAACCGTGTCCTCGATGCGATGAACCGCGTCAATGCCGAAATCAACCGGCGCTTCAATTCCGTTGCGGCCCGTGCCACGCCGTCCGCCTTGGCGAAGCTTCGCCAGGGCCGCAATTTCGCCGAAAGCGGTCGTTACCGCCCGGTCCAGATTCTGCGCGCCGGTGATGTGCAATATCCGCTGTTCTTCTTCATCTTCGGTGTCGAACTGTCGCGTTCCTTCTTCCCTCTCTTCGTGAGGGATCTCTATGATCCGTCGCTCGGTATCGACCCGTCGATCGCGATCGCGCTGCCGATGTCGGTGTGGGTGGTCGCGATGCTGCTGACGACGCCGCTCGTTCTGACGGCAATCCGGCGGTGGGGTGTACGCGAGACCCTGCTGATCGGCATGGCGCCCACCAGCATCGGTCTGATCGCGACGGCCTATGCCGGCGGCTTCATCGAGCTCATCGCTTGGCGTTGCGTGACAGCGGCCGGCTTCGGTCTGGTCACGGCCGCGATTCTGGTTCGGCTCGTGACGACGGCGCAGGCTCGACGTCGGGCGCTCAATATCGGCGTGTTCGTCACCGCGATTGGCGGCGGAAGTGTCTGCGGAACTGCCATCGGAGGCATTCTCGCCGACCATATCGGTTACCAGAACACCTTCCTCGTCGGCGCGGTAATCGTATTCGTGGCAATGGCGATCACGCTCGGCTTCCTGTCGCCGGGCGAAGGCGCCGGTACCGGACCGGATGGTGACTCCCGCCGGCGCGGGTCGTACCGTATCTATGCAAGCCCGAGGTTCATCGCCTTCATGGGTCTTTCGGCGCTGCCGTCCCGGATCGTGCTGGCCGGGTTCCTGTTCTTTCTCGTACCGCTCTATCTCGATGCACTCGGATTTGGCGGGGCCGCTATCGGTCGGACGATGATGGTCTATTTCGTCGTTCTGCTGGTCATGAACCAGGCCGCCGCGTTGATCGCCGACAGATTTCAGAACCACGGTCTGCTGATCCTCGCGGGCGGCGTTGCGGCGGCGGCGGGCTGCCTGTTGTTCGTCTCGACCGCCGAGGTCCTTCCGCTGGTGATCGCGATAGCGCTCATTGGACTGGGGCAGTCGCTCGTGATGACGCCTCAGGTAGCTGCGTTGCCGGTCTATTTCCTGAAGGAGGTGAAAGCGTTCGGCGCCGGCGCGATCACCGAGGCGTTCCGTGTGGTGGAGCGTGCCGGCAGCATTGCCGGGCCTCTGGTGGCAGGGGTCGTCGTCGCCGCCACCGGGCTGGAGCACGCGGGTCGGTTGATCGGGTATGGCGTGCTGACGACGACCGCCCTGCTGGCTGTGCTGATGGCGTTCCGGGTGTTCAGCCAGCGGCGATGATGGTGGCCGGTATCGGGCCCGGATCCGATCGGGTCAGCGTTGCGGCAAGCCTTGACGGGTCATCCGGGGAGCGGCACTGCGACTTCGGCGCACTGTGGCGGCGGCCTGGATCGCAGACGGTGTCCGTGCAATCGGGAGACGATCTCATTCCGGGGGGTGCTGAATCAGCGTGATGTGATTGCGGTTGCCCACCCGTTCGTAGGTTGCCTCGTCCATGAGGGTCTTCACGAAGTACACACCCAAGCCTCCGATCCTCCGCTCCTCCACACTGGCATCCAGATCCGGCTCGGGCGCCGAGGTGAACGGATTGAACGCAATCCCGTCATCCTCCAGGACCACCACCAGCGACCCGCTCCGGTCGGTCAGCATGACCCGAATCTCATGCTCGTCGTTGTCCTGGTAGCCATAGCTGACGATGTTCGTGATCAACTCGTCGAGCGAAATATTGAGATTCAGAATCCATTTCGCCGGCCAGCCATGGGACTCCCCGTGCGCCTCGATTTCCTCGGCGATTCGCGCAAGCTCGAATAGATCGTTCTTCAGGTTCAGGGTGAGGGTGGGCGCAGACATGGTCACTCCTTGTCGAATATCCGGATTCAAACCGCCTCGACTGCGATGTCGGGCGCGCCGGAGTCCTGAGAGCTCTCGCCCTTGTAGACCAGGACCACACAGGTGATGTCGTCGAACTGGGGCGCCTCGCCAGCGAACTCGTCGACCGCCCTGACGATGTCGTTCACGTCCTGCTCCGGACCCTGTTCCTCGGGAAGAGCGCGGGCGGTGTCCATCAGCCGCTCGTCGCCGAATGCCTCGTCGCTGTCATTGAACGCTTCGGTCACACCGTCGGAGAACAGGACCAGACGTGCTCCGGGCTCCATATCCACGTGGGCGTCGGCGTAGTCGAGCCCGTCGAACATGCCGAGCGCGACACCGCCGGTCATCTCCAGCGGATTGGCGCCGTCGCGGTCGACCAGAATCGGGGGATTGTGGCCGCCGTTGGCGTAGACGAAGCGCCCGGTGCGCTCATCCAGCACCCCGTAGAAGACGGTCACGAACAGATCCTCGGAGTTGTTCTGCTCCAGGAAGTCGTTGATGCTCGCCAGGACCAGGCCCGGCGCGTCTATGTGCCGTACGGCGGTGGCACGCATCAGGGTGCGGGTCATGACCATGAACAGACCGGCCGGCACGCCCTTGCCGGACACATCGGCGACCGCCACGGCGATATGGTGCTGGTCGAGGTGAAAGAAATCGTAGAAGTCGCCCCCGACCTCCTTCGCCGGCCTCATGATGCCGGTCATCTCGATCCTCTCGGACAGCGGCATGGTGTCCGGCAGAAGGGAGAGCTGCACGCGGGCCGCGATGTCCAGCTCTTTCTGGAGTGCGATGAAGGCATTCTTGGCGGCCAGCGCCTCGCGCAGGCTCTGGTTCTGGTCCAGGACCCGGTCGGACATCTTCTGGAACGCCAGGGCGGTCATCGCGAGGCTGTCCGATTCCCGGGTGAGGGCGGTCGAGGCGCTGTCGGTCGCGTCGGCGATCGACATGACCCGGCCCTCATTGTCCGGCGCGTCGCGGACCAGGTGCTCGAGCTGATCCAGCTCCGCCAGCACTGCCACGCGTTCCTCTTCGTCGAGCGTTTCGGCGAGTTGCGTCATCTCCCGCCGGATGAAGCGCTCCTGGCGCTGGCGCTGGCGCTCGCGCGAGCGGCGAAAGCGGTCAAAGGCGACCAGGTTGGCGCGGAATACGTTCACGGCGCCGGCGATCCGGCCGACCTCGTCGCGGCCGCCGGCGCCCTCGATCCGGGCCTGAAGATCGCCGCGCGACAGAGCGTTCAGCACGCCCACCCCATCGATCAGCGGTGCGAAGGAGCGGGACATGTAGTAGCCGAGACCGATCAGCACGAGAATCAGGAAGCCGAGCACCGCACCGATGGTGAGCTGGCTGACCTGCTCCTGCCGGCGGGCGAGTTCCGTCACGTCCTTGATGCTGACCAGACGCGCCACCAGAGAGCCGAGGTCTGCGGTCTGCGGGAGCACCACGGCGGAATACACGCGATCGTCCGCCTCGACGGTTTGCAGCGTGTCGACCGTACTCAAATCGATGAGCTTCTCAAGGCTTTCCCACAGGGCGCCCGTTGAGCCCGCGAGTAGCCGGCCGCGGCGGTTGACGAGCAGGACCGAGGATTTCGTCGCCAGCTCCATCTCCAGGATCGCCTCGTCGATGCTGGTGGCGTAGATGCCCATACCGGCGATACCGCGCGCCCCGGCAGGCGCGCCGAGCGGAATTCCCAGAACAAGGGAAACGTTGCGCTGCTGGTCGTTGCCCATGCCGCGGATACGGATGCCTTGCATGGTGGCGTCCTGCGCCGCTCTCGTCGCGATGATCGAGCTCTGGAATACCGCGGGATGCGAGGAATAGGCGAGCGTTCCGTCGGCGTAGAGCACGTCGAACCGATCGGCGATGCCCTCGTCGCGCAGCCGCGCGGTGATGATCGCACCCAACCGCTGGACCGCGTCCTGGTCGCCGGTGTAGACCGCTTCCCGCAATGTCTCACCCTCGGCTGCAATCCAGGCTTTGTCCTCCATGCGAAGAATCAGGCTGCTGTTGATCTTGCGCCACAGGTTGGCTCGGTCTGTGGTGGTGGCGCCGGTGTACTGCAGCCTGAGCAGGTCTTCGCGCTTGAGCGACGCAAGCGTGAGGCCGATACAGATTACGGCGAAGGCCAGGATGACGAGCAGGCTGATCCGTGTTCGCAGCAACAACGTCCTGGCTCCTCGTACTCCCTTCTAGCCGCCGCCGATGTCGGTGACCGAAAGGCCGGTGTGAAGGCGGATCGGATGGCTCATGCAGTCCCCCTCCGCACGCTCGATTCGGGACGCAACGGATTCACGGCGATCATGTAGAGGGCAATGGAGACCAGCAGGACGACGCCGATGCCGACGATGGCGCCCTGATAGCCGAAGCGGGCCGCAAGCATCCCGGCGACGATCGGTCCGAGCACCATTCCCCCCCGCTCCGCCAGCCGGTAGGCACTGATTATGGAAGCCTGGTGCAAGCCGCCGCGGCGTCTGGCGATGTTCTGAATGATCGCAATTTCGGAGGCGAGCGACAGTGCGTGGCCGAAGCCGAGGGCGAGTATCGCGATGAGCACTGCGTTGAACGCGCCCCCGACCACGCTGTCGGAAAGGCTTGCGAGGCATCCGAGGCCTGCCAGCACACCGCCTGTCGCGACGACGGCGGCATGGCGCCCGGAACGGTCTGCGAATCGGGCCGCGAAGGACGCGAAGGCAAGGGTCGATACCCCGTAGAGGGTGATCATCCATCCGATCACGGAATGCCGGTACCCGAGCTCGCTCAGATACAGCGGCACGAGGTAGAACAGGAAGCCCGTCAGAATCAGCTTGCCCGGGATCGCCGCGAAGACGGTGACGGCGAACAGGCGCCGGTCGGAGAGCAGCGCTCGCAGCTCCTTGCCACCAAACGCAGTCCCGTGCGCCGTTCGCCGTCTTGTGGTCCCGTCCAGCATGGCGTAGACGAGCGTTCCCGAGACCGCCGCGAGCACCGCGGAAATCAGAAACGTCGTCTCGAAGCCGAGACGGTCGGCGAGGATGCCCCCGATGGACGGTCCGCAGATGGCGGCCGCGAACGCTGCGCCGACGAACACTGCCATGCCCTGGGCGCGGTCGCGCATTTCGGTGTTGTCGGCGACCCAGGCCTGCGCGGCGATGAAGATGAGTCCGTAGCCGATGCCCGAGAGGACTCGCCACGCGATGAGATCGACATATCCCTGGGCCAGGAACGTTCCGAAATACCCGATCATCGCGGGCACGATTCCCGCCAGGAATACCCGACGCGTCCCGAAACGGTCGGTGAGTCCGCCGGCGAACGGAACCATGATCATGCCGGCGAGCATGAACAGCGTGATGGGAAGTCCGAACAACAGCTCCTGCGATATGGTCGCGTCCGGCGGACTGAGACGGGCCGCGAACTGCGGCAGAAACGAACGCGGCAGCTCCTCGGCGAACATGAAGACGAACAGCGGAATCCGAATCTGCATGGCGTTGCGCAGCTGCAGCTCGGCACCGCCGCTGAAGCGATAGCGATCGTCGACCTGCTGGCTGGCCGCCTGGATCCGGTGCGCGATGTTCCTGTCGATCTGCGCGTCCTTGATCTCGCGCACTTCGAAGCGGAAGTCCTCGTAACGCTGCCGCAGAGACTGCAGCGCACGGTTGAGTGCCACGACGACGTCGCCGATTTCGTCACGTGCCCGCATCGCGAAGCGACTGCCGAACATGCCCCGCGCACCCTCGGAGAGAATCGTCTCGACACGCTCCATGGGACCGGAGACCCGTACGCTCATGAGGAACAGCAGGAACTCCAGGGTCACGAGCAACGAAACCACGATGATGGTGGCGACCTCGTACATGAGCTCGGACAGCCGGCCGCGTACGTATTCCCCGCTGACGCCCACGTGCAGCACGGTCGCAACGCGACCGTCCACGACGATCGGGAATACACTGTTGATGAAGTCGGCGATCTCGGATGTGAAACCGGTCTCGCTGTCGGCGGCGGGCAGACCGGCCAGGATTCGTTCCAGTGTTGCGGGCGTGAGCCCCCGTGCGAACAGGACCTTCGAAGTGGCATCGAGCACAATCAGGTATTCGATGTCCGCGTTCGAAGCGAGGATCCCGTCGAGGAAGGGATCGACCCCCACGAGTTCGTCGGGTGGAATGCCGAGATCGTCCACCACGAACTCGAGCTGATTGGCGATGGCCCGGCCCACCGCACCGGCCTTGTGACTGAGCTGGGGCTCGAGAGCCTTCTCGAATCCGGTGACGGCGAACCACGCGACGAGAACCTGGCCGACGAGCAGCACGACGACGGCGAGCAGTGCCAGTCGGCCAAGAATTCCGTGGGTCCGGGTGATAGCCCCTCGCGTATCCGAACCGTCAAGCGCGACGACACCGTCAGGCGCGACGACGTCCGGCGTCGAGCTCATACCGCCTCTTCCTCATCGAGCCTGCGAATCTCTCCGATGGCGGCGTCGATGTCGTCGTGGGCGGTGAGCGCAACGGTGGCGAAGGCGGCAAGTTCAGGGTGGTCGGAGCGAGTCCTGCCGAGCGCGGGCCCATCCCGGCGCCGTTTCGCTACGTCGTCCATGGATTCGCTCAAATCCCGAAGCTCGCCGCGCAGGCCGCGCAACAGAACCATGGCGCCGAGTACGGTCAACGGGGCCATGCCCAGTACCACGACCGCACCGATGAGCCACAGGCGCGTCGATTGCGCAGCTACACTGTCATCGAAGAAGCCGCGGGAATAGCGCAGGGCCAGGGAGCCGACCTCCCGCCCCAGGTTGTCTCGCAACGGCACACCGACCACCCGGGCGTCACGCTCCAGGTTGGACCAGACATCCCGACCGCGGCTGGTACGCCAAGCGGTCACCCATTCCTCGGTGACGAGATCTCCCACGAAACTGGGATCGGTGCTGAACAGCACGGTTCCCGTTTCATCGAAGACCTCGATGGTGAGGATCTGCTCGTCGGCGTGCAGGTACTCTTCGAGCTCCTCGGGCACGCTCTGGAGGTCGCCGAGCTCGATGCCGAGGTCGATCTGGGTCTCGATGCGCTGGCGGACATCGTTCAGCTCGAACTCGAATCTCGAATTGAGGAAATCCGAGAGCGTGCGCTCGAACATGTGCGCGCTCAGCACGGTCATCAAGACCACGCCGGCTGCCAGGATGGCAACCAGCGCAAACGTGATTCGTGTCGCCAATCCGAAGGCCATGCCGGCCCTTCCCCTGTGCCCTTCGTGGTGCTTCACTCAACTCGTGTGAACCAATTCACATTCGCGGGAGCAACCGCATGCCCCCCGACAACTTGAAAGTGACCCCGTGCGCCATGACACCACAAAGCACTGCAAGGCATCAAGAAACCGTGCGAAATCAGATGCAAACCGATCCCCCGGCGGGGGTTGCGGGAATCGGAATTCGCACCACCGGGTAGGTGCGAGTCGATGGACTTGGCGCACACATCGTCGTTCGCCGACCAAGGAAGGCATTATCATCCGGCGCATTGTCTGTAAAAATGTTGCAGGAATTGCCCTCATAGGAGAACGAGCATGGAACAGCAGGCCCATTCGGATGCCGAGTTGCGCGAGAAGGCCCGGGCCTTCCTGCCCGGGGGGAGCTTCGGAAACGCCGGCGCCGACCTCGTGATCGTCGAGGGCACCGGCGGCCGGGTGCGCGATGCGGCGGGCAAGGAGTACGTCGACTTCCTGCTCGGCTCCGGTCCGATGCTTATCGGTCACCGGCATCCGGAGGTGATCGCGGCGGTGCGCGAGCAGCTCGAACACGGCACCACCTTCTTCGCGAACAGCGCTCCGGGCATTCTTCTTGCCGAGGCAATCTGCGAAGCGATGCCGTGCGCGGAGAAGGTGCGCTTCACGAGCAGCGGCTCGGAGGCCACCCTCTACGCGATGCGGGCGATGCGCGCGTTCCGCAAGCGCTCGAAGATCCTCAAGTTCGAGGGCGGCTACCACGGCATGAACGACTATGCCCTCATGAGCCTCGCGCCCCGGCGGCGCAGCAACGGCATCGAGCCGATCCCGGATTCGCCGGGAATTCCTGATGCCATCAGGGACCAGATGCTGGTCGCGCCATACAACGATCTGGATGCGGTCACCGCGATCGTCGAGGAGCACCACGAATCGCTCGCCGGGGTGATCGTCGAGGCGTTCCAGCGGGTGATTCAACCTCGGCCCGGATTTCTCCAAGGGCTTCGGGCCCTGACCGAGCGTCACGGCCTTCCGCTGGCGTTCGACGAGGTCGTCACCAGCTTCCGGTTCGCCTACGGTGGGGCGCAGGAGTTCTATGGAGTGACGCCGGATCTCTGCACCGTCGGCAAGGTCGTCGGCGGCGGATTTCCCCTCGCGGGTCTGGCGGGCCGGGAGGAGATCATGGCGCAGTTCGATCGCGAATCGGCGGGCGATGAGGGCTTCCTGCCGCAGATAGGGACCTTGAGCGGCAATCCGATCGCGGCCACCGCGGGCCTCGCGACGCTCGGGGTCCTGCGCGAGGGGGACGCCTATGCGCGGCTTTTCGCCAACGGGCGCCAGCTCATGGACGGGCTCGCGAACGCGATGCACGGCGCCGGCATCGAAGCGCAGATCTGCGGCGAGCCGTGCCTGTTCGACATCGTGTTCACCGGGCAGCCAATCGTCGACTACTGGTCGGTGGCAAACGGAGACAGTGCCAAGCTCGCGCGATTCAACGAGGTGCTGCTGGAGCATGGTGTGATCAAGGGCAACGCAAAGTTCTACGTGTCCGTCGCCCACACCCAGGACGACATCGACCACACCATCGGTGCGTTCGAAGCGGCGGCGGCGGAGATCGCCAAGCATTGAGCCCGCGAGGCTTCACTCGGGCCGGCAATGGAATTGTTGAACGACAGAGCGAACATTGAGGATTCACCGATCATCTCAGGGCGGAGCCCGGCTCGTCGGTCAACGAGGACGCCGCTGGTGAGCAGGATCGAGCCGGCGTCAGGCCAAGGTCCGGACACTGCCGCACTCCGGCGCGCCCTCGGCTGCTTCGTCACCGGAGTGACCGTCGTGACCACGCGCGGCGCCGGCGGCCTGCCGCACGGTTTTACCGCGAACTCGTTCACCTCGGTCTCGCTCGACCCGCCGCTCTTGCTGGTGTGCGTGGGGCACGCGGTGGAGAGCCTGGAGGTCTACCGGGAATGCGAGGGGTTCGCGATCAACGTGCTCGCGGATTCGCAGCGGGCGATCTCCGACACGTTCGCGACGAAGCACCCGGACCGGTTCGCCGGGGTCCGCTGGCGGGAGGGATCGTACGGCTCGCCGCTCCTCGAAGGCTGCGTCGTTTCCCTGGAATGTGCGTCCTGGCAGCGGATCGAGGCGGGTGATCATATGATCCTCATCGGGCGGGTGGTCGCGCTCGAACATTCGACGGGCCGTCCGCTCGCGTTCTGCCACGGGAGCTATCTGAGCCTGCCGCCAGAGCGAGACATCATCATGCACGAGGACGGACGCGCGGTTCGTCCGGTGCTCTAGCCCACGGTCGGTCGTGGGCCGGTGAGGTATGCGGGCTGGATGCCGCGCCGATGAGCGACGCCGGCTTCGAGACCCTGTGCGCCGAGACCGCGCGGCTCGTCATGGGTTGGGCGGCGGCTGATGTTTCCTGGGCCTATGACGGCGTCACGTCGATGTGGCATACCGCGGACGGCAATCCCGTGATGACCGTGTTTTCGTGGCAGCCCGACCGCAACGGTGCCCAGAACATGCAGGTGCTCGATCGGATGATCGATCTGGGGTTCGAGTTCACCCTGACCGTGCGTGACGAGCGTACGGTCGTGCAGTTCAGCCGTGAGTCGAAGCCGGTAGCGCGCAGCGAGGATCGGAACCGGAGGATTGCGCTGCTGCGCGCGGCGCTCGCCGCGGCGAAGAGCGCCGTCGATTAACGCCGGGGCTGCTGGCGATGCTGCGGGTTGAATCGCTGCGCCGCTCCGGCCTCGGCCCGATCTCCCTCGCGGTCGAGGACGGTGAATGCCTCGCCGTCACCGGTCCCTCCGGCGCCGGGAAATCGCTGCTGCTTCGCGCAATCGCGGATCTCGATCCGAACGACGGCGCAGTCTTCGCCAACGCCGGCGCCCGGGCGGAGATGCCGGCGCCCGCATGGCGCAGAGCGGTCGCCTACGTCCCGGCCGAGCCCGGATGGTGGGGGGACGTCGTCGGCGATCATTTCGATCCGCCGTTTCCGGTCGCGCTCGTGCAATCGATAGGGCTCGGGCGCGAGGTGTTCGATGCCCCCGTCGCGCGGCTCTCTACCGGCGAGCGGCAACGACTCGCGCTCGCGCGGTGTATCGCGCGTTCGCCGCTGGTGCTGATGCTCGACGAGCCGACCGCCGCGCTCGATGAGGGGAGCAAGCTCGAAGTCGAGGCGGTGCTGAGGAGCTGCCTCGAACAGGGCGCGTCCCTGTTGCTCGTCACCCACGATCCCGCCCAGGCCGCGCGGCTCGCCGCGCGCTCGATCCGGCTACGCGCGGGACGGCTCGACACCGCTTCGCCGGACCCATGACCGGCTACGTCTCCATCGGCTACGGTGACCTCGCCTTCGCGGCGATCCTGCTCGTCGTGAACGCAGGCCTTTCGCTCCGGCTCCAGCTCGGGCTCGAACGCCAGATGCTGATCGCGGCGGCCCGGATGACGGTGCAGCTTCTGCTCATCGGTCTCGTGCTGAAGTTTCTCTTCGCGCTCGCATCGCTGTGGGTGACGGTGCTCGCGATGCTGGTGATGGCGGCGGTCGCCGGCTACGAAATCAACGCCCGCCAGGAGCACCGCATCGCCGGCATGCGAGGCTACGGCCTGGGTACACTCACGGCGATGACGGCGGGGTTCCTGGTGACGGTGTTCGCGCTCGCGGGGCCGATCCGACCCGAGCCGTGGTATACGCCGCACTTCGCGATCCCGCTGTTCGGCATGATCCTCGGCAATGCGATGACCGGGATCAGCCTTGGTCTCAGTACGCTCACGACGACGATGCGGCGCGAGACCGCATCGATCGAGGCTCGGCTCATGCTCGGGGAGACGTTCTGGTACGCGGCACGGCCCGTGGCTCGCCAGGCGCTGCGCAGCGGCTTCATGCCGATCGTCAACTCGATGGCGGCGACCGGCATCGTGGCGCTTCCCGGGATGATGACCGGTCAGATCCTCGCCGGAGTGGATCCGTCGGAGGCGGTGAAGTATCAGCTCCTCGTGATGCTGCTCATAGGCGGCGGCACCGGACTGGGGGTGCTGCTCGCGGTGTTCGGGGCGATACGCCTGCTCACCGACGACCGGGACCGCCTGCGGCTCGACCGGCTGCATACCGGATGAGGGCACTGCGCGTATCTATCGGCGCGGCGCCGGTCAGAGC
>JAKZYK010000319.1:0-4732 GCA_047514485.1 Gammaproteobacteria bacterium | reverse complement strand
CCAGTCGGTGACGGTCATCCCGGGAGTCACCGTCCCGGTGATCAACGTGCGCCGCGCGGAGACCACGGTCGAGGTCGGCGACGGCGAGTCGATCGTGATCGCCGGGCTCTTCCGCAACACGTCGAACTCGGTCGAGTCCGGGTTGCCGGGACTCAAGGACGTGCCGTTGCTCGGCTTGCTGTTCGGACAGACCTCGGTTCGGTCCGACGAGCTCGAGCTGATCGTGGTCGTCACCGCCCGGCTGGTCCAGGCCAACACGGCCTCCGACGACACGAGCGCACCGCCGGCGACCCTGCGGGCGAACGGCTACCACTACTGAAGTGGTAGCCGCTGGTAGAAGCTCATTGGGCGAGGACGGACCGCACTGACACGCGATCGACGTGAGTCCAGAATGCTCCGACCACGGCGCACGGGGCTGGCACAGCTACCAACGTAGCTTGCCGCGTAAGTCATGAGCAAGGAACCATTGATGGACAGGCCGCCGCGGCCAATCGTCACCATGAGCGAGGTGAGCGCGATTGTGGCGAGGATGAGCGGAGACATATCGCGGCGCTGGCGCTCAAAGCAGCTTGAGCCCGGCGATCGCATTCGCGAGGTCCGCCTTCGTCGCAACGTGTTCGAGGCAGGTCATGCTGGCATCGCGCAATTCCACAACTCCCAGGCGGCGCACAGGTTGATGGGTATCGAAGGTGTTCGAGTTGCAGTCATTCGACGATTCCCGGCCTGCCGTGTTTCTGAAAGAATGGGCCGGCTGGATCGGACAGCCGAAGCGCGAAGACGCATCACGAATTATCCGTCCCCGTGCAAGAACAGGAATTGGACCATATGCAACAGCTTGCTGCACCCAAGCTCACTGAAACTGAGCGAGCTGCTCGGGGAACATCCCATGCCGAACCTTCATGACTTCCCCCGCTGTGCGCGCATCGTCGCGGTGATACTGCTCGCGGCGCTCGCCGCCGGGTGTGTGCGTCCGCTTGCCGTCCAGCACGAATTCTTTTCGCCGATGAGCGGATCGGCCGCCAGGATCAGCGAGCAGACGCAGCACACGGTGAGCCATCACCGCGCGCTGCAGGTGGCGCAGCATGCGTGCTCGGCGCCGATGTACGCCTCCGTCCCGCCGGGCGAGGCGGAGCTCCCGAGCGGACCGAACCCCGGGTCCGCGGCCGCCCGCGAAGCGCTGGCCAATCTCTGCGCCACTCCGGCCCGGCCTCCGGTGGCGGCATACGGCGCCGGGTCGAACGCGTACCGGCGGTGGGTGGAGGATCAGGTCCGCGAGCTGCCGGCGCCGTCCGAGACCGCCGCCGGAGCCGCCGGCGGCTCCTGAGCCCCACCACCGGCACCCGCCCGCGCTACGCGAACTGATCCGGCGATGGCTCCGCCTTCCGAGAGCCTGTACGCACGGGGGTTCGCCGCCGACGCCGAGACCGAGCGGGCTCTGCGCGCGGGGCTCGCGGGCCACGAGGCCAAGATACAGCGCGGGCGTCTGGCGGTCGCGCTCCAGACCCTGGCGGTCGAGCCTTCTTCGAAGCTGGTCTTCGTCGACCTCGACGGCGTCTCGGAGCCGGAGACGGCCGCGAAGGAGCTGACCGCGGTATGCGCGTTCGGGACCGCGCTGATCGCGATCGGCTCCACCGACACCGCGCACCTCACCCGCGCACTGCTCCAGCAGGGAATCGCCGACTACCTGGTCAAGCCGATATCGGCCGCCGCCGTGCGCGAGGCGAGCGTGACGGCACTGGACGATTTGCCGGACCGCATGTATGCCGGGCGTGTAGTCGCATTCACCGGCACCGCCGGCAGCGGAGCCTCCACGCTGGTCGCCGCCATCGCACGCAGTGTGGCCGCCGGCGGCCGTACGGCCTCGGTCGTCGATCTGGATCCCGTGTCGGGGACGCTCTCCACCTTGCTCGGCGCCGAGCCGGCCGGCGACTTGCCCGCCCTGCTCGCCACCCTCGGCTCCGGCCAACTCGATTCCGATCAAACACTCGATCCCGATGAGCCGCTCGACCCCGATCCATCCATCAGCCCCGAACGGCTCGACAGCATCTGCGCGCCGGCGGGCGCCGCCGGTATTTCGCTTGTCGCGTACCCTTCCGTCGGCCCGCTGCCGGAGGCGCCGTCCCCGCCGGCGGTGCGCACTCTCCTCGGACATCTCGCCAACCGGGCGCACGTGGTGCTGGTGGCCGGACTCTTCGATCCCGACGCGCGGACCGAGATCATGCAGCAGGCCGACGCCCGCTTACTACTCTACGAGCCGACGCTGCCGAGCATCAGCGCGGCGGTGCACTGCTTGGCGCTGCTCGGTTCGGAGCATCCGACCATCCTGGTGCAGTGCCATCCGCGCATGCGCAGGAGCGCGCTGTCGCCGGCTCAGATCCGTTATGCCCTCGCCGAACGACGCCCCGACGTCATCATCCCATTCGAGCCGGCGCTGCACGCGGGCGCCACCGGCGAGGCACAGGATCGCCCCCCCGGCAAGGCATACCGTGCAGCGCTGCGCCAAGTGATCGAACGCGCGGTCGAGGGCCCGGCGCCGGTTCCGGCGTGAAGAGGACGGCGCGGGCGGATGGCTCGCGCCGCTGGGCGCTTCGCTCAGAAAGGCAGCGAGTGCGGCGCGATCGCTTCCGCGCTTCTTCCGAGGAAGCCGCGTTCGGGCGCTTCGGCCAGCATTCGGGCCTGGGATTCCTCGAGTTGGGCGGCAGCTCCTTCCGGATCGAGATGCAGGGGCTTCCCTTCTGCAGCCACCGCTTCCCCGTCGACGAAGACCTCGCGCACCGCCCGGTCCGCCGCTTCGAATACGAACGTCCGGAGCGGGTCTCGCACCGGCCGCATCGCCGGGTGATCGAGATCGATGAGCACGACGTCCGCCTTCGCCCCCAGCACGAGCCGTCCGAGATCGTCGCGCCCGAGGGCCGCGGCTCCGCCCACCGTCGCGGCCCGGAAGATCTCGGCGGTGTCCACCGCGCTGATGTTGCCGGCCATCACGCGGGCAAGGATGATGGCGAGCCGCATCTCCTCCACGAGGTTGTGGGGGGCGACATCGGTTCCCATTCCCATGTTGATCCCGCGCGCCCGGTAGCGCCCGAAATGTGCCATCGCGTGCCCGTAACGGGCGAACGGCGACGGGCAGTGGGCGACGGCGGCGCCGGAGTCGGCGAGCCGCTCAAGGTCTCCGGTGGAGCGCCAGCGGATGTCCGGGTGCTCGTCGATGAAGATGACGTGCCCGAGGATGGTATCGGGGCCGAGAAAACCGATGCCGGCGGCGTATTCGAGCGGTGTCTTGCCGTGACGGCGCACGATCTCGAGGAATTCGAGCTTCGACTGCGAGAGGTGGGTGGTGAGCGGGCGCCCGGTGTCGCGCGCATGGGCGGCTGCGTCGCGCAGGGTCGATTCCGTGCAGGTCTCGATCTGGCCTGGATAGACGATGCCGCGGAGCCGTCCGCTCGGGTGCTGCTCCGCGCGATCCATGATCCGGACGGATTCCTCGAAGTCGCGCCGGCCGCGCGCTTCGTCCCATTCGAACTTGAGCTCGTGCCGATTCTCGAGCTTCCACATGGCGTCGGCGAAGAACGAGCCGACGTACATCCGAAGACCGCTCCGGCCGGCGCAATCGAGCCACCCTTCGACCGGGCTCGACAGGTCCACCACGGTGGTGACGCCGGAGAGCAGGAGCTCGGCATAGGCCATCTCCATCGCCGACTGGCGCCCCGCCTCGTCGAGGGTGAAGGCGCAGGACCGCTCGTAGAGTCCGGTGTCGTACATCCCGGGGACGCCGTGGTCTTCCCGCACTCCCTTGTAGGAGGGTTCGGTATGCGGGTGGGAGTGGATGTTGACAAGGCCCGGCATCACGAACCGCCGCGAGCCGTCGATGGTCCGGTCCGCGTTTCCTTCGTAGCGGCCTCCGACCTGAACGATGCGGCCTCCCGTGAACGCGACGTCCCCGTCGCGAAGATAGCGGTGGCCTTCGCCGTCCCACGACGCGATCCAGGCCGCGTTGCGGATGACCGTGGTGTTGTCGGTCTCGGTCATGGTTCTGCCTCCGAGGTGAATTCGGTCGAGCGGGGTGCACGCCGGGCCCCCGCTGGAGCCCACGGGAGACCCATCAACGACACGCGCCGTGGAATGCCCGCCTTTCTACTTCCTCCTTGAATCTTCCTCACCGCTCCCGAATGCGGCTGAGGATCGTGCGCCAGCCTGCTACGTGCACGGTATCGCCGACGACGGCGAATTCCAAACCAGCGCGCGTGCGGTCGATGTCTCCACGGATGTTCGGGCCGTAGTGCAACCCGAGCTCGATCCTCCAATCCCCGATCGTAGCTACTCGTACAAATTTTCAACAGCTCGGCCGGCGAGAGCGATTTGAATCAAGCGTTCGAAGCGCGCCTTGAGCGCATCGAACTCCGCGCGCAGCGAGCGCTTGTTCACCGTCGCCATCAGCGTGGGCCTACACCTCCATCGCCTTCCGATGGATTTCACCGGAATGGATCTCCAAAATGACTGGGCGGTTTCCAACGCCGGGGTCTGTTTCTCGTGTCCTGGGACTGCTGCCCAACCTGGCGTAGCCGGAACCGAAGCTCTCTGGATTCCCGCTTTCGTGGGAATCCAATGGTTACGAACAATTCTTCGCCATTTTGCACAAGACTTCGCGGATAGGGGGCCAATACAATGCGGGGCCACCGACGTTCCGTGCGAGGAGCCTTCATGCCGTCCCTGAGCCTCAAGTACCGTGGCG
>JAKZYK010000318.1:0-4697 GCA_047514485.1 Gammaproteobacteria bacterium | reverse complement strand
GCCGATTGCACCCGACGCCTCGAAGTGACCCCGCAGCGCCTCGACCATGTCGAGGGGCGCGACCTCGTCGTGCTCGGCGCACGAGATGTAAATCTCTCCCTTGGCCTTCGCGAACGTGAGGTGGGGACTCTCCTCCGCATCGCTCACGAGCCAAGTGCCATGGAATGACGCGGCGGCCGCGATTCGATCCGGATATCGAGCCGCCGCGGCGAGTGCGTAGGGACCGCTCATGCAGTAGCCGTGCGTCCCGGCCGGGCCGTTCGCCGCCTCCTCGTGGTTCGCCGCGAAGTCGAGCAGGACGCCGATGTCCTCCATGACCGGAGGGATGGTCATCCCGGTGCGGACCGCTCGCATCCTCGCGTGGTCGGGACTCGCGGGATCGAGCACGTCCGGGCCGTACTTGGTGTCGCGCCCCGCACGGTAGTAGAGGTTGGGGAGCATAACGAAGTAGCCGACGGTCGCAAGCCGCCGCGCCATGTCGTGGAGCTCATCACGGATCCCCGGCGCGTCCATCAGGAAGAACACGGGAGGATAGGGACCGCCTCGCTCCGGCCGGCAGATGAAGGTTTCCATCCGGCCGTCCGCGGTGGCGATGTCGATGGTTTCTTCTCTCATCTCACGTTCTCCCGCATGGGTGCGCCCAGCTCCGCCCGGAACGGCCAGTGCTGTATAACGATAATAGGGTGACGGCCGCTTCGCGTCTTGCGGCAGTCCTCCGAAGAGGGGGGGAGGAAAGGTTTCGATGAACGAGATTGGCCGGCTCGAGCTGATTCGCGAATCCCTGGTCGCGGTCGTCAACGAGATGCGGGCGAACGTCATCCGTTCGTCGTACTCGTCGATCATCTACGAGGGACACGACTTCTCGTGCGCGCTCGTTGCGGGCGACGGGCGACTGGTCGCACAAGGCGTCGACGACAACCCCATCCACAACTTCGCGGTGCCGTACTCGACGGCGGAGGTGGTGCGCGCGTTCGGCAGCGACATCCACGAGGGAGACATCTTCCTTCACAACGACCCCTACACCGGCGGCACGCATCTCAACGACGTGCTGATGCTCTACCCGGTGTTCCACGACGGACACCTCGCGCTGTTCGCCGCGACCCGCTGCCATTGGGGAGACGTCGGAGGCATGACCCCGGGCAGTCTGTCCGGACGGGTGCAGGAGATCTATCAGGAGGGGCTGCGCATCGTGCCCACCCGGATCTGCGATCGCGGGCGGATGAACGATGCCTGGCTCACCCTGCTCTTCGACAACATGCGCATCACCCGCGAGCGCCGGGGAGATTTCAACACCATGCTCGGGGCCTCGCGCAAGGCGGCGGAGCACATCGGGCGATTGTTCGCCCGCTTTGGCGGCGCGGCTCTGCTCGACGCGATCGAAGAGTTGATCGGGCGTGCCGAGAAGGTGATGCGCAATCGCATCGCCGGAGTTCCCGACGGGAGGTACCACGCCGAGGGCTATCTCGACAGCGACGGTCACGGCGCGGCTCCGCTCCGCGGCCGGCTCGCTCTCACCGTCGCGGACGATCGCATCGTGGCGGATTTCACCGGCTCGTCGCCTCAGACCAAGGGGCCGACCAACGTCGGGCCGGCGATGGCGTTCAACGCGGTGGCGAGCATCGTGAAGTCCTTCCTGGACCCGGATACGCCGGTGAATCACGGTTCGTTCAATCCAATCGAGATCGTGAATCCGCCAGGGAGCTTCCTCAACGCGACACTGCCTGCGCCGTGCGGCGGGATGGTGGAGTGTCGGGCGCTGATGTGCGGCCTCGTCGTTTCCGCCCTCGGCCAGGCGCTGCCCGAAAAGCGGGTCGGCGATCTGAAGGGCGGCGGCAACCACGTCTACGTCTCCGGACCGCACCCGGACCGCGACGGCATCTTCCTGCTCTACGAGTATCCCGCGGCCGGCACCGGGGCGACCGGACGCACCGACGGCAACCATGCGGTGCGGGCATTTCCCGAGGGCGACTTCAACGCCGTGCAGTCGGCTGAGGTGGTCGAGGCGCAGTGTCCACTGCGCATCGAGTCCTACGGACTGCGCGAGGGCTCGTGCGGCGACGGGGAGTTCAGAGGTGGGCTCGGGCTGCGGCGCGATGTGCGAGTCCTCGCCGATGAGGCAAGCCTTTCGGTGCTCGCGGACAAGAATATCGTCCCTCCCTTCGGCGTGGCCGGCGGGGTGGGCGGCGCGGCCAACCGCTTCACCGTCGTTCGCGGAGGCAAGACGATCGAGCCCTCTCCGGTGCCCGGCAAGGTCGGCGGCTTCGCCCTCGCAACCGGCGACGTGGTGCGCATGGAAACCTCGGGCGGCGGCGGCTACGGCGACTCCTTGGCGCGTGCGCCCGAAACGGTATTGGACGACGTGACGCTCGGCTATCTCAGCCTCGATCAGGCAAGGGAGCGCTACGGGGTGGTCATCGACGCCGGCAGCGATGTCGATGCGATTGCAACGGACGAGCAACGCGCCCGACTACGGGCGTCGCGGGTACAAGCGCCGGTGACCCTCTCGAACGAGTCGGACCTCGAGGGTTCCCGGCGCCTCATCCGGCTGCCGGCCGCTCTCGCGTGCCGGCTCGACATCGAGAGCGGGGCGCTCGTCGAGATCGCGACCCCCACCTGCGGAGCGGCGCTGCGCGGATGGGCGCAGATCGCCGAACGCGCCGACCTCGCGCTGAGCGCGGAGGCGCTCGCCGCCCTCGGGGCAGCCGCGGGCGATACCGTCGAGGTCCGCGCCGTGCACGTTGCCCCTCGCTGACGGGCCCGCGATGCTCCACGTCAGCGACATCCTGATCGAGCGGCACGATCTGGAGTCGTTCGGCGAGCTCGTCGACGAGGTCAGAGTCCGCGCCCGGGGGGAGCGGTTCCTCCGGATCGACATCAAGCCGCCGTTCGCGGATACCCCGGAGAATTGGGAGGACGTCCTCGAGAGCGCGTTCACCACGGCGTCGGGCCGGTAGCCGGACATGCGATGGGAGGAGGAATCGAACGCCGGGGCGGCCGTGTACGACGCTGACGCCATCGACGTCGCGTTCCGGCTCTCCGGCCGATGGCTGCCCGTCGATCACGCATGCGCGTTGCGGGCCGCGGTCGTGACGATCCTGCCGTGGCTCGAGGACGAGCCAGCCGCGGGCATCCACTCGATCCACGGCGCGGCGTCGGGCAACGGCTGGGAACGACCCGGCAGTGACCCCGGTGGGATGTTGAACCTCTCACGCCGCACTCCGCTGGTGCTCCGCGTCCCGGTCCATCGCGCCGGCGATACGGACGCGCTGTGTGGGCGGCGGCTCGACGTCGGCGGATGCGAACTCACCACCGGAGCGCGGCAACGGCGCGAGTTGAGGCCCGCCGGCACCGTGTTCGCCCGCTACGTGGTGGACGAGGCAAGCGGGGATGAAGAACGCTTCGTCGAGCGCGTCGCATGCGAGCTTGGAGCACGCTCGGTCACCGTGCGCAAGCTTCTCTGCGGGCGTTCGCATCGGATCGGGTTGGCGCATGGCATGCTCACCGCCCGCAGTCTGTTGATCGCCGACCTCGGTCACGACGAGTCACTCGCGATTCAATGCAGCGGGATCGGGCCGGGCCGTCTCCTCGGGTGCGGGTTGTTCGTGCCGCACAAGGACATCGGTCCGGTTCGAACGATGGACGGCGATGGCTGATTCGTCACGTCGCGACCTCGTAGCCGTCCTTCGCGAGCTCCGGCGAATTCGCAGGATGAGCGGCGATGACTGATACGCCGACACTGCCGGCGGCGGACGCCGCCCCACCCACGACCTGCATCGAGGCAGAGCCGTTCGTGCTGCGCGTCATCGACGACAGCATGGAGCCCGAATTCGCGGCCGGCTGCATCATCATCATCGACCCGACCGGCGTCGCGAAAGACGGGGCGTTCGTGCTCGCCGAAATCGAAGGGGAGTACATCTTCCGCGAGTTGCGGCGGACGGACGGAGGCGACAGGCTCGTTGCGCTCAACGACGACTACCCTTCGGTTGCGCTCCCCGCCGGGCTCGCATCGGTGCGCGGCGTGGTGGTGCAACGCGCCGGGGCACGGCGCAGGTATCACAAACGATACGACTGAACGATCGAACGCGAGTCCTTTGCGCTCGCCCGCCGGACTTCAGGCGCAACCGCGCTGATGCTTGAAGCGCCTGCTCCGTGATCGCCGCTTTGCTCGCGACCCCTGCGTTGGTCTGGGCTCGCGTGGCGCGTGCCGCGGAAAGGCTGTCCTCGTGAACGCGGGAGCGGGAATCCGGAAAGCCCGGTTCCGGTGCCGCCGGGTTGGGATGTTCGAGCTACGTCCGGATCAGGCAAAGACGACCCACGTTGTCGCGATGTACTTCATCCCGCGCTCGAGGACGACCCCGCGATGCTCGTGGGTCCAGAACGGAGGAAAAAGCAGGAGCTTGCCTTCTTCCGGCGTAACCTTCACCGACTGGTAGCGGAACTCGGTCTCGCCACCCGGCCCCTCGACATCGTTGAGATACCAGATCGCCACCAACTGACGGTGGCTCAGCTCGTGGCTGCCCCCGTCGACGTGCCAGTGATAGAACTCACCGGGACCGGTCCGCTGCACCGCGTATCCGATGTCCTTGAAGCGGCCGCCGAAGAATGGATGGCGGCCGGTCAACATGTCGAGCCCCGACACGAGCGAGCGGAACAGCGCGGAATCGAGATCCTTCCAGTGCGACTTCCCGCTCATGACG
>JAKZYK010000317.1:0-2616 GCA_047514485.1 Gammaproteobacteria bacterium | reverse complement strand
CACGCCACGTACTCCACCGATTTCGTCGATCACTACCGCGGGCAGGACGAGCGGTTCGACTACGTCTGGGAGGAGCGCTGGGTGCGCGACGAAGGGCTCATGAAGATCGTCCCCGAGGCGGTCGGCAACGCGCTCGCCGCGGCCCGCCTCGACGCCGGCGCGATCGACCATTTCTGCTTCCCCTCCCCGATACGCCGGGCCGGCGCGAGCGTCGCGAAGAAGATCGGCCTCGCCGAGCGCAGCGTGCGCGACAATCTCCAGGGGACGTGCGGCGAGGCGGGAGCGGCCCATCCGCTCGTGATGCTCGCTCATGTGCTGGAGACCGCGGCGCCGGGCGAGAGGATCCTCGTCGTCGGGTTCGGGCAAGGATGCGACGCGCTCGTGTTCGAGGCCACCGGAGCGCTTGCGGCCTCGAAGCCCGAGCGGGGGATCTCGGGCTCTCTGAAGCACCGGCGCGCGGACACCGACTACCACCGCTACCTCGGCATCAACGACCTCGTCACCCTGGAGCACGGACTGCGTTCGGAGGCGGACCGGCAGACCGGCCTGACCACCCTCTACCGGAACCGTGAGATGGTGCTGGGCCTCATCGGCGGCAAGTGCTCGAAGTGCGGGACCCTCCAGTTCCCGAAGTCGAACACCTGCGTCAACCCGAACTGCCATGCCTCCGACACACAGGAGAACCATCCCTTCTCCGACATGCGGGCGACGATGCGCTCCTACACCGCGGACCGCCTGACGTACTCGGTGGCGCCGCCCGCGTACTATGGCATGGTGCAGTTCGAGGAAGGCGGCCGGGCGATAATCGACTTCACCGACATCGACCCGGACGCCAGGCTCAGCATCGGCGAGCCAATGCGAATGGTGTTCCGGGTCAAGGACTACGACACCCGACGGGGATTTCGCCGCTATTTCTGGAAGGCGACGCCGGCGGATGAACGAGCAGAAGAAGGAGGCTGAAACATGGCAACGGGGATTCGCGACCGGGTCGCCATCCTGGGGATGGGGTGCTCGAAGTTCGGGGAGCGCTGGAACGACAACGCCGAGGATCTGATGCACGAGGCGTTCGGTGAAGCGCTCGCCGACGCCGGGATCGAGAAGGACCGGATCGAGGCGGCGTGGCTCTCCACCGCCATCGAGGAGCAGCACGCCGGCAAGTCCGGGATTCCGCTCGCGATTGCGCTGCGCCTGCCGTACATCCCGGTCACGAGGGTGGAGAACTATTGCGCGAGCGGCTCGGAGGCGTTTCGCGGCGCGGTATACGCGGTCGCGTCCGGGGCGTGCGACATCGCACTCGCGCTCGGCGTGGAGAAGCTGAAGGACACCGGCTACGGCGGCCTCCCGCAACGAACGCGCGGCACGGTGAACGACCTGTACTGGGCGAACTTCTCCGCCCCCGGTGCGTTCGCGCAGCTCGCGTCGGCGTATCAGGCCCGGCACGAGCTGCCGGCCGAGGATCTGAAGCGGGCGATGGCCCACGTCTCGGTCAAGAGCCACGACAACGGAGCGAAGAACCCGAAGGCGCATCTGCGCAACCGGATCGACGAGGAGCGAGTGCTGAACGCGCCCGTGGTCGCGGAGCCGCTTGGGCTCTTCGACTGCTGCGGGGTATCCGACGGCTCAGCGTGCGCCATCGTAACCACCCCCGAGATCGCGCGTTCGCTCGGCAAGATGGATCTCGTCACCGTGAAGGCGCTTCAGCTCTCGGTCTCGAACGGGACCGAGGCCCAGCACAACTCGTGGGACGGGAGCTACTTCATGACCACCCGCAAGGCGTCGGAGCGTGCGTACAAGGAGGCGGGGATCACCAATCCGCGCGAGGAGCTGAGCCTCATCGAGGTCCATGACTGCTTCTCGATCACCGAGCTGATCACGATGGAGGATCTGCACATCTCGCCCGAGGGTGGCGCAGTGAAGGACGTGATGGACGGATTCTTCGACGCCGGCGGACCTCTCCCCTGCCAGATCGACGGCGGCCTGAAGTGCTTCGGACACCCCATCGGTGCATCCGGGCTTCGCATGATCTACGAGATCTATCTCCAGATGCTCGGCCGGGCCGGAGAGCGCCAGCGCGAGAAGGAGCCCGTGCTGGGCCTCACCCACAACCTCGGCGGTTTCCCCCACCAGAACGTCTGCTCGGTGGTGATCGTCGGCCGCGAAGGAGCCTGAGCCGTTCGGCGGCGGACCGGCTCGCGGCCGGACGGCGGAAGGCGAGGCGCGTGCGCAACGCACTTCCGCACATCTGATATCGACCATTCCGGTTTGGTAACCATGTAGCTTTCAGCGCCCATTGAAACGGACGGAGACCAAGTCATGGCGAGGATCACGATCCGGAATCTCGAAGACCTGTCCGATTTTCCGGGGCCACCTCAAATGTCCGGGGAACTGTTGAAGTATCGACACGATTAGACCCTTCTTCCTGCCCCTCCAGTATCAATCTTGTTGCAGCGGCGACGCCAGCGCGAACGGTTTCGGTAAGTCTCTTCCCGGGGGGCAGGTGGGAGGGATGCCCGCCAGCGCACAAACAGGCGCGCACGGTAGTCGAAGCGCGCGGGTCGACACGCTGGCCGCTCCCGACAAGCGCATAGAAACGGTTGAGCGCCGCATTCGCCGCGC
>JAKZYK010000316.1:0-3836 GCA_047514485.1 Gammaproteobacteria bacterium | reverse complement strand
ATGCTTTCGCATTCGTCGGCTCCGCGCGGCGATGCCCGGTCGGTCGCAGAGGTCGCTGACCATGAAGCTGACACCCGAACAGCTCGAGTCGTTCCATCGCGACGGATGTCTCGTCGTCGACGGCTATCTCGACGACCATGAGATCGAGCATATTCGCGCGTGCTACATGGAGACGGTCGAGCGCCTGGCGCGGGAGAACCTGCTCGAGAACGTGCAGTCGGGGGAAGACCGCGACGACGAGTACCAGGTGTTCCAGATCCGGACCGCGCATCTGCGCCACCCGATCTTCCGCATGCTCGTCAACGACTCGCGGCTCCTCGACATGGTGGAATGCCTGCTCGGGCCGGATCTGCGGCTCATCCACTACCAGGGCCTGTACAAGCCGCCGCACACCGGCGGCGAGGTCGGCTGGCACCAGGACAACTACTACTTCAACGTCGCCGAGGACCGCACCGTCAGCGTGTGGCTCGCGCTCGACGACGCGACGGTCGAGAACGGCTGCATGTGGTACCTGCCTGGCCGGCATCGCGAGCGTCTCGATCACACCCAGCTCTGGGACAAGTCGCAGAAGAAGGGCTTCTATTTCGCGGTGCGTGATCTGGACGAGTCGGGCGCGATGCCGGCCGAGGTGCGCAAGGGCGGATTCGCCATCCACCACTGCCTGATGCCGCATCGCTCGCTCAAGAACCGAACCGGGCAGCCCCGACGGGGCCTCGCGATGCACTTCATGGACGCGAGGATGCCGGATCCGGACATGCTGAAGATCCTGCCGGAGGGCGCGTCGCCGCTGCTTCGCGGCTCGGCCGGGCCGGCGTCGGCGGCCGTCGGCTGACTTCCGGGCGTTTCGTCTTCCGGAGACCGACTCGTGGAACGTAGAAGGCCGCTGCGCCGCAAGTTCCGGCTCCGCGTCTGCGTCATCGCGGCGGCGCTGGGGTGCGCAAGCGTTGCGAGCGCGACATCCACCGGGGCATACACCGTCCAGCAGACCGAACGTCACGCGGTGCGCGTGACCATCCTCACGCGCGGGCTCGAGCACCCCTGGTCGCTCGCATTTCTCCCCGATGGACGGATGCTCGTCACCGAGCGGCCCGGTCGGCTGCGCTACGTCGAAGCGGACGGCACGCTGGATCCGACGCCCATCGGCGGGCTCCCCGCGGCGGTGGCGCAGGCGGGGCAGGGAGGGCTGCACGACATCGCGCTGCACCCGGACTTCGCGGACAACCGCCTCGTCTACATCGCTTACGCCGGGAAGAGCGGCCGCAGCTACGGCACCGAGCTCGCCCGTGGCCGGCTCGACGGCCACCGCCTCGCCGACGTGGAGGTGCTGTTCCGGGCGCTGCCGAAATCGCAAGGCGGCCGTCACTTTGGCGGGCGCGTGGTGCTCGACGGCAAGGGGCACGTGTTCCTCACCCTCGGTGACCGCGGCGAACGTCCGCGGGCGCAGGACCTCGGCGATCACGCGGGCTCCGTCATCCGTCTCGCCGAGGACGGCGGTGTGCCCGCGGACAACCCGTTCGCGTCGGTCGCCGGCGCCCGGCCCGAAATCTTCTCTCTCGGCAACCGCAACGTGCAGGGCGCGGCGATGAACCCCTGGACCGGCGAGCTGTGGGCGCACGAGCACGGCCCGCAGGGCGGCGACGAGGTCAACGTCATCCGCTCCGGGGTGAACTACGGCTGGCCGGTCATCACCTACGGAAAGAACTACGGTATCGGCACATCAATCGGTGAAGGCACGCACAAGGAGGGCGTGGCCCAGCCGCTTCACCAGTGGACCCCGTCCATCGCACCCTCGGGGATGGCGTTCTACGACGGCGACCGGTTCCCCGGCTGGCGCGGCAGCCTGCTGGTCGGGGCCCTCAAGTTCCGGCTCCTCGCGCGGCTCGAGCTCGACGGAGAGCGCGTGGTGCACGAGGAGCGGATGCTCGAGGATGTCCTCGGCCGGATCCGCGACGTGCGGGTCGGACCGGACGGATTCGTCTACCTCCTGAACGACCATCCGAACGGCGTGATCGCACGCCTGGAACCCGAGGGCGGTTGATGCGTCCCGTCCCCCGGTGTCTCATAGGGCCACGAACGGGATGGAAGTGGACGGAATGACCGCGGACCCCCACCTGACCGAGCGCCTCGTTGGCGTGCTCGATCCTCTCGAAGAGATCCTCGAGGCCTATCTCTTCGGCTCGCACGCGAGGGGACAGGCACAGCGCCACAGCGATATCGACATCGCCGTGTACGTCGACGAAGCGAAGGCCGACGACAGCGGCTTCGGCTACCGTGCACATCTCACCACCGAGCTCATGGCGGGGCTCGGCTCCAACGACGTGGACGTGGTCGTGCTCAACCGTGCGCCGCCGCTCCTCTACCACCGGGTGCTGCGCGACGGCGTGCGGCTGCTTTCCCGCGATCTGCGCGCGACGACGACACGCGAGGGCCGCGCCGTTTCCCGCTACTGCGATTTCGTGCCGCAGCTCGCCAAGATGGAAGCCGCACGGCGATCGGCCGCGGAGCGCGGCCGGTGAGCCCCGGACGGGCCGACGACTCCGTCGTGCGGCGTCACCTCGCGGCACTGCGCGAGGCGCTCGCTCATCTGCGCCGTCACGCCGGATCGACACCCGAGATGCTGCGTGCGGACATGGATCTTCGCTGGACGGTCGAGCACGGGCTCCAGCTCTGCGCCCAGAATGCAATCGACATCGCCACCCATCTCGTGACCGCGGCCGGTTTCGACGCCCCGGACTACGCCTCTGCGCTCGATCGCCTCACGAGAATGAGTGTGCTGCCGGGTGCGTTTGGAGCGCGGTTCCGGCGAATCGCGGGTTTCCGCAACGTGCTCGTGCACGACTACATCGAGGTCGATCTCGCGGTGGTCTCACGAGTGCTCGGCGAAAACCTCGACGACTTCGAGGAATTCGCACGGCTGGTCGAGCGCCACCTGGACGAGTCACCGACGACGTAGCCGCAGGTCGACGTCATCGTCTTCGGTCCCCTCTGCTGGTCAAGTCCCGTATAGAATCCCGAGCACGGTCCGCGAAGGACCGTCTCCAACCAGCTCAGGAGTCCAAGGCAATGCAACGACGTCAGTTTCTCGCCGTATCCGCGGCAGCGCTCGCGATGCCCGGATCGGTCCTTGCCGGCGAAGGGCACGTCGAGTACAGCCGCACGGCGTTCGACGAGCTCCGCCAGAGCGGGAATCCGGTACTGCTCGACTTCTACACCACGTGGTGAGGGACCTGTCGCGCACAAGGGCGCACCGTGCGTGCGCTCATCGACGGCAGTCCCTCGTATCAGGCGGTCACGTGGATGAAGGTCGACTGGGATCGGTTCAGCGGCGACGCAATCGTCGGCGAGCTCGGCGTCAAGGGCCGGGCCACGCTGGTGATGTTCAGCGGGGGTGAGGAAGTGGGCAGGGTCGTCGGCCAGACCGGCGCCGATGCCATCGAGCCCCTGTTCAAGGCCGCGGTGTCCTAGTCGAGCGTGAAATTCGGCCCGAAGGCGACCGCCTTCGGGCCGTTGGCCGCCGTGCCGCAGTAGCCTCCCGATTCGTTGTCTCGCGTCCCGCACACGGGCGCCGGCGCATGATGGCGTCTCCTGTCGGCGTATCATGCACTCGGACGCACATGCGCCTTTCGGAGCCGACCGACCGATGACGTACCTGTGGGCCTACGTCGCAGGGCTCCTCACCCTCATCAATCCATGCGTGCTGCCGCTGCTGCCCATCGTCATCGCGGCGGCGTTCCAGAACAGCCGGCTCGGGCCGCTTGCCCTCGCCGCGGGGCTTACCGTCTCGTTCGCGGTGCTCGGGGTCTCGGTGACGGCGTTCGGCCACCTGGTGAGTGTCG
>JAKZYK010000315.1:0-5420 GCA_047514485.1 Gammaproteobacteria bacterium | reverse complement strand
CTCGGGGAGTTGGGCCGTGCGGCGAGGAAGCACCACCTCGCAGGCTGGCACAGAAACCCATTGGGCCATCGCCACTGATACAGGGCGTCGAAGCATTGGTCTTCGGTGCCGTAGAGCGAGAGGAATTCGTTGAGGCTGATTCCTTTCTGGAACCAGGACCGTTTCACGCTGGTCGTACGTCCATTCACGTGGGCGGGAGACCGTAGGGGCGACGCATGCGTCGCCCCTACGAATCGGCGGGATTGGCTGGGGTGCCAGGATTCGAACCTGGGAATGCGGGAGTCAAAGTCCCGTGCCTTACCACTTGGCTACACCCCAAGGTTGACTCGACGGGTCGGGTTCGCTGCCAGCGCCGTGCTCAGCCCGCGTAGTCAAGCAGCGGAGATCGATTCAGCCCTCTCGTCACCAGCCCTCGCCACGGCGCGGGCACCGCGTCTGCGACCTGGACGGCGCGCTCTCGGGTGTCGAACGGCGCGAACACCGTCGCGCCGGTGCCGGTCATTTGCGCTCGGGCGTACTGCGACAGCCAGTCGATCGCTTCGCCCACCTCAGGGTGCATCTCCCCCACCACTCGCTCGCAGTCATTGTGAGCCGAGGCGAGTATATGCTCGATCCGTACCGGCGATTCCGGTGTTTCGAACCGACCTCGAAGCAGGCTGTTCATTCTGATTCTGGGGGTATTTCGTGTCAACGCGGGCGCGTGGAAGACGTCAGCGGTGGAGACCGCGAAAGGAAGCACGACCAGCACGTACCAGGGCTGCTCCAGAGCGAGAGGAACCAGACGCTCTCCCACGCCCTCTGCCCACGCTGCCACACCGCGAACGAACACCGGCACGTCCGCTCCCAGCTTCAGCGCCAGCGCCGCCAGTCGCTCCGAGTCCAGGCCGAGATCCCATATCCGGTTGAGACCGACGAGGGTAGACGCCGCATCGCTGCTCCCCCCGCCGAGACCGCCACCGAGCGGAATCCGCTTCTCGACACCGATATCCGCACCCTTGTCGATCCCGAATTCGTCACGCAGAAGCTGTGCAGCCCGGATGACGAGATCGGCCGCCTCGGCCACGCCGGGGGTCGCAGTGGTGCGGCGCAGGAGCGTGTCAGTGCGGCGCGCGATACTTACCCGATCCGCGAGGCCGACGAACTGGAATACGGTCTGAAGCTCGTGGTAGCCGTCTGCCCGCTGCCCTACGACGTGCAGGAACAGGTTGAGCTTTGCCGGTGCAGGCAGCTCGATCACCTCATCGACCCATCCCGCGCCTTCCGGCACTTCATCCTTGGTCGTGCCCCGCCTTCCATCGCCGAACGACGAGTGTCGCGTCGATCGACTCGTTCGAGAACCGGATGCGCTCGGGGAGTGAGAGATCGTCGAGGCCTCTGTATTTTTCGTAGATCACCGTCCACCCCGCCTGCTCCAGACGAGCAAGCCGTCCGTGGCCGTCGAACTCCATCTTCGCTGTGGCTCCATCGGGCGCAGGCGCCCCGACAATCCAGTACCGCAGCCCCTCGAGCGGCACGGACCAGCCGATCTCTCGCTCGAGAAGCGTCTCCGGAGACCCGGCCCGGGCGCGGCGACCGTCGGCGAACTTGGCCTCCACCCCGGCCTCCGAACCTTCGAGCTCGAACAACCCGGCGCCAAGTAAAGCGGTGAACCGCATGAGATAGGAATTGCGCGCTTGGCGCCATCGCATGGTTACCCGGGAAGCGTCGCCACCCGAACGCACGACCAGGGTGCCGAGCATGGTCCAGGTCTGAAAGTGGGACAGCGCGCGGGCGTGGGCTTGCCTTGTTGTATCGCGCTCGGTCGGAGCGGGCTCGGTCGGAATGAGCTCCTGGAGCATCCCACATCCCGCGAGCAGCACTGCACCGAGTGCGAGCCACACCATCGCCGCAAGGCCGCCGTATGAGTCCGGCGGACGCGTACTCTCGAACGTTGAAAGCCGTATCAACGGTTCGGTGGAAACCATGGCGATGGTCGACGCCGGGACTGGTACGGGCCCCGGGTCGCGGTCGATCTGCGTAGCGCCGGGCTTCAAAGCCCAAAGCGCTCGATTACGTCGAGCAGGCGTTCATCCTCGGGTGTCGCCTCGAGCGCGGTGCTCCATATCTCGCGCGCCTCGGCTTGTTTCCCAAGCGCCCAGAGCACCTCGCCGAGGTGAGCCGCGATCTCGGGGTCGGGATTGATCGACATCGCCCGCCGGAGCTGCTCGAGTGCCTCCTGATGCCGCCCCATCCGGTAGAGAACCCATCCCATGGAATCGACGATATAGGGCTCGTCGGGTTTGAGCTCGATCGCGCGTTTGATGAGCGCGTAGGCTTCTTCGTATCGATCGGTACGATCGGCGAGGGTGTATCCCAGGGCGTTGAGGGCGTCGGCGTTGTCCGGCTCCCGCGAAATGATTTCACGCATGTCGCGCTCGACGATGTCCAGCCGATCCAACTTGTCGGCGAGCATCCCGCGCGAATAAAGAAGATCCGAATTCCCGGGGACCTCTTCGAGCGATGCGTCGTAGACCGTCATCGCTTCCTGATAACGGCCGTCGCGTGCGAGCAACCCCGCCTCGGTGCGATAAATACGCACCGTTTCCTCGGTGTTCTCGCTGCGCACCCCGTGCAGATGACGCCGCGCCGATTCGAGATCGCCGTTCTCCGCGAGCAACACGGCGACCCTGATCTGCGCATTCAATCGGTGCTCGCCACGCTGGACACGCCGATAGGAGTCGATTGCATCGTCGAGCCGCTGCTGAGATTCCGCGATCCGGGCGAGGTAGTAGTACGCGGCATCGTGTCGCGATGCGCCGCTCGCGAGCCTCTCGAACTGCTGCGTCGCCTCATCGAGCCGTTTCGTCTGCAGGAGCAGCAGCCCGAGTGCGTAGCGTGCGTCATCGTTCTCGGGCTCGTCCGCCACCAGATGCTCGAATTCGGCGCGAGCCTGGTCGTAGCGTTGCGCGTCGACGAGCATGCGCGCATAGGCCATGCGGGCCATGCTCGAATCGGGCGCGCGCTCGAGAAATTCCACCAGCACGCCGAACGCTCCTTCGACGTCGTTCATGCGCTGGCGCAGGCGCGCCCGAAGCACCGCGGTCCGTGCATCGTCGGGATCGAGTTCGGCCGCGCGCTCGATAGCTACCGATGCCTCCTCGGGCCGCCCGGCCCGGACGAGAAGCCGGGCAAGCGCGAGCTGCGCCGCCGCGTCGTCCTCGTGCCCGGTGACGAGCCGCCTCATCGCGGCGATCGCCACCTCCTGGTCCTTCTCGCCGGCAAGGAGGTCGGCGGCGCGGCCGAACCCCGCCCCCGGCGGATCGGTCATCATCTCGACGATCTTCTCGAGGTGTTCGATCGCCCCGGCGATGTCGCCGGCTCGTATCAGCAAGGACGCGAGCACCTGCCTGGCCTCGACGCTCGAGGGATCGGCTTCGTTCCAAAGGCGCGCCGCCTCGAGAGCCTTTCCGTCAGCATCCGAGAGTACCGCGAGCTTCGCTGCCCGTGCCGCAACGGCTGCATCCCGGGTCTCCCGGGCGACCTCCAGATAGTTTTCGAACGAGAGCGGCAGATCGCCGCGATAGCCGGCGAATTCTCCGACCAGCAGCTTGTAGAGTACGTCCTCGGTCAGACCGCGGCGAGGGGGCGGAGGATCACCGGTACTGCCCGGATCGGCCGTGACTGCCTCGTGCGTCGCCGGGCCGGTGGCGGCGCACCCTGTGAGAACGCCCGCTCCGATCGCGGCTGCAAGCGTGAACCTCCGGAACCGCCGCGATATGGACACGTGCTGCCCCCCGGCCGTGCAGGCCCATTCGCGCAACGGGGCTACGGCCATCGGAGGTTCTCGAAACGGGTTGTACGCACCTTCAATCATCGTCGGTACAATACACTTCCCACTATACTTCATGCAGGGGTTCAGGCAATCGGCGCGACGCTGGCTGGTCGAGCCGCGCCGCTACCGGTGCTTCACCTGATGCACCCCGCGAACCGACATGTCGATTGTCGCCCTAGGATTGAATCACACCACGGCTCCGCTCGAGCTCCGCGAACGAGCGAGCGTCGACCACGCCGGGATGGGCTCGGCGCTGAGGGCACTCTACAGCTTTCCGGGCGTGAGCGAAGCGGCGATCCTGTCGACGTGCAACCGCACCGATCTGTACTGCGGGCTGGGCGCCGGTCGGGATGCGCCGACACTCTGGTTCGACGAGTTCCTCGGCATCGACCGCCGCGAACTCGCGGGCCATCTCTACGTACACCGGGAGGACGCCGCGGTGCGCCACGTCATGCGGGTCGCGAGCGGACTCGATTCGATGGTGCTCGGCGAGCCCCAGATTCTCGGCCAGCTCAAGCAGGCATACGGGCTCGCCCGGAGCGAGGGCTCGCTAGGGGTGGTGCTCGACAAGCTGTTCCAACGCTCGTTCTCGGTGGCCAAGCGTGTGCGCACAGACACCGCCATCGGTGCGAGTCCGGTCTCGGTGGCGTTCGCCGCCGTGACCCTCGCCCACCGAATCTTCGGAGATCTCGACGCCCGCACCGCCCTGCTCATCGGCGCGGGTGAAACGGTCGAGCTCTGCGCGCGCCATCTCGCATCCAGCCGCATCGGGCGCATGGTGATCGCGAACCGGACCCTCGAGCACGCCCGCCGGATCGCTACTGCGCTCGGAGCGTATGCTATCTCGCTCGACGAGGTGCCGCTCCATCTCGCCGAAGCGGATGTCGTCATCTCATCGACGGGCAGCCGCGAGCCGATCATCTCCGTCGAACAGACGCGCGCGGCGGTGCGCCGGCGCAAACGGCGCCCGATGTTCATGGCCGATCTCGCCGTCCCGCACGACATCGACCGCGATGCCGGCAAACTTCCCGACGTGTACCTGTATACCATCGACGACCTCGCGGACGTAATCGAGGAAGGACGGCAACGGCGCGTGGCGGCGGCGGGCGAGGCGGAAGGGATCATCGACCGGCAGGTCGCGGAGTTCATGGCCTGGATGCGCGGGCGGCGCGTGTCCTCGATCATCGTCAGGGTACGAGAATCGGCCACCGGCGCCAGGGACGAGGTGCTCGCCAAAGCACGCCGCCGGCTGCAAAGCGGTGAGCCGGCGGATGAGGTCGTCGAATACGTCGCCCGCACCCTCACCAACAAGCTGCTCCACGCGCCGAGCACCGGCATCCGCGAAGCCGGGGCGAGCGACCGCCAGGATATCGTCGAAGCGGCGAGAGTCCTCTTCGGCGTGGCCGAGGGGGAAGAGAGGGACGAGGGGGACAAGGCCCCGGCCCGCGAGCCGGATCCTGATCGTTTACGATGAATCCTTCGCTGATGGACAAGCTCGAAGGGCTGCACGAGCGATTCGTCGAAGTCGGCGCATTGCTCGCGCAGCCCGAGGTCGCCTCCGATCCGTCCCGACTCCGTTCGCTCGCCAGGGAGCATGCCGAGTTGAGCC
>JAKZYK010000314.1:0-8750 GCA_047514485.1 Gammaproteobacteria bacterium | reverse complement strand
AAGTGAAACTATACCATTTCTTGTCTTTCATCATCAAAGCAGAAGTCGAAAAAATATGGAAATTTCAGTCTGGTTTTCAATAGGATATAGTCATCATCATTCAAGAATATATTGCGTGTTAAGTTGCGACAGAAGATTGATTCTTCTTTACTTCTTCGCAGCTTCCGGCTCCTGGTGACAACTCGTCTTTCTCTGGCAATGTGAACGCCGGAGGCGACGGTGCTCATTTGTCATTGGACAAGGCTTCGGAGTTGACCGGCTTCGGTGAGCGCACCGACACTCGGCGGAGCGGTCCAGGCAATGGCCGCGAGAGCAACGGACACGAAGGCAACACACACGAGAGGGAAGCTCATCATGGACACCGAAATCACCGGTCTCCTTCGCCGTGAGGTCATCACCCTCGTATTCGACCAGTACGGCACCATCGTCGACATGCAGGGCGGCCTCGCCGCGGCGGTGACGCCGTTCCTGGCCCGCAAGGGCTGGGCCGGCGACCCGCATCGTTTCGTCACCTGGTGGCGGCGCACGCACTTCGAGGACTCGATGATCGATTCGCTCTGCAATCGCGGCCACACGTCGTATCGGCAGATCGGACACCGCGCGGTGGCGAACGTCATGCGCCGTTCCGGCATCGAATACACCCACGAGGAGGTGCGCTGGCTCGTGGCGCTGATCGAGCGACTGAAGCCGTTTCCCGACGTTCTGGATGCGCTGGAGCAGCTTCATCAACGCTATCGACTTGCCATCCTCTCCAACGGCGACCCCGACATGCTCGCGGCGGCGAAGCCGCATATCGGATTCGAGTTCGACGCCCGCATCTCGGTCGAGGAGGCCGGCTACTTCAAGCCCCACCATGCAACGTACGCCAAGGCCTGCGAACGCCTCGGTGTCGAGCGGTCGAGCGCGCTCTTCGTTGCCAACCACGCGTTCGACTGCATCGGCGCAAAGGCGTACGGGATGCGCACCGCGTTCATCGACCGGCGCACGCGGCCTTTCGGCGATTCACCGCACCAGCCGGATCTCATCGTGGAGGACTTTGCGGCCCTCGCGCGGGTCATGGCCGGCTGAGCGTTCGATGCGTCCTGCCCTGCCGGCCCGCCCGACTTCGGTGCGCCCCGGCCGTGGTACCTTCGGTCTGCGAATCCACCACCGGAGCAAACCGCAATGATGCAGCTCGCCGCGGGTGCGCCGCCCCCGCCGTTCACTCTCCCCAACCAGGACGGCCACGCGACATCGCTCTCCGACTTCGCCGGCAGGCATGTACTCGTATGGTTCTTCCCACGCGCCTTCGGCCGCAACTGAACCAGGGAAGCCAACGGATTCCGTGATCGATTCCGAGACTTCCAGGGCCGGGACACAGTGTTGCTGGGCGTCACCTTCTCCGCGGTCGACGATCTGAGGAACTGGCGCGAAGAGGTCGGCCTGCCGTGCGATCTTCTCAGCGATTCCGATCGCGCGGTCGGGCTCGCCTGGGGGGCGGCCGAGAGCGCGGATCAGGAGAAGGCGAAACGCATCTCGGTGCTCGTCGGACCGGACGGCAACGTCGTCAAGGTATTTCCGGCGCTCGATGTCGAGACGCACGCTCTCGAGGTGCTCGACGACCTGGGCGACTGAACCCGGCCGCGCGCCGCCGGGTGGACGTTCAGCGCCCCGGAAACAGCAGCTTGCGCTCCCTCTCCAGCTCCTCAAGACGGGCCTCGATTCGCGCGATGCGGTAGAAATCCTGCTCCTGACCCTGCTCCTGATTCCGCATGGCGAGCCGAAGCTGCTGAATCGCAAGGTCGAGTCGGCCGGAGAGGTAGTAGTGCTCGGCGAGATCGGCCCGGCTGTCGATCGTTCGCCCGAGCTTCTCGTACGCATCGGCCCGCAGTCGGTACATCTCGGAATCGATTGCGTACAACTGGCCGTACTCGTCGATGAGCTTCAGCATGTCGTGCGGCCGGCCGGCCTGGTTGAGTGCCGCGGCATGGCCACGCACCAGGACCCTGTTGTCGGGATACAGGTCGAGCCCTTCCGAGTACAGCGCGAGCGCTCGCGACAGATCTCCCATACGGAGCGCGTTGCCGGCGAGCTCGGCCCGAAACGTCAAGTTGCCCGGGTGTGATTCGACCAGGCGTTCGAACACCTCGCGCGCGTCGTCCTCACGGCCGAGCCTGGCGATCGCGAGCGCTTGCCCATAGGTGTTCGCGGCGGTGCTCTGGGCGTGGCCGGTAGCAAGCTCCTCGATGAGCTGGTCGAGTACACGTTGTGAATCGCTGGCGATGCGCACTCGCAGCTTGGCGCGGACGAGGTAGTACGACTCCGAGCTCTCGTGCTGTTTGTACGGGAGCCGCTCGGCGCGGTCCCGAGCCTCCGCGATGCGATTCGTAGTGACGGGGTGCGTGGAGAGAAACTCGGGGGGGCGCTGAGAATAGCGTGCGGCGTTCTGCAGCTTCTCGAAGACTCCCGCCATCTCGCGGGGATCGAACCCGGCGTCGGCGAGCATCCGGATACCGACCCGGTCGGCTTCCATCTCGTTCTGCCGGGTGAAGTTGATCTGTCTCTGCGCCGTCGTTCCGATCACCGCGGCTGCCGTCGCCTGGCCGGCCTCTACGTCCTGGGTGCCGACGATGATAGCTGCGAGGATCCCGGCCAGTACCGGAAGGTTCGAGCGGTTGGCATGTTCGATGGCTCGGGCGATGTGGCGTTGAGTGACGTGCGCGATCTCGTGAGCCAGGACGGACGCGAACTCGCTCTCGGACCGCGTTGCAGTTATCAGCCCGGAGTTGACGCCGACGAAGCCGCCCGGTGCCGCGAACGCGTTCAGCGATTCGTCCTCGACCACGAAGAACGTGAACCCGAGGTCGCGGCGATCGGACGATGCGACGAGCCGGTACCCAAGCGATTGAACGTATTGCTCGACCAGGGGATCGTCGACGAGGGTCAGCCGGGACCGGATCTCGCGCATGAACGCTTCGCCGAGCGCGCGCTCGTCGGCCGGCGAGAGCGTTTGCTCCGACGCGTCGCCGAAGTCGGGAAGCCGCACCTGCGCGCCCAATCCGCCCGCGAGACACATCACGCCACCGATCACCGCGAGCAGCGTCAGGCACGTTCGGATCGCCATGGAGCCGCGGCGCCCGGAGCCGGCGGCGCATCGCCGCCCATGGAGACTCGACTGGGGCTCGTACGTCGTCATGAACGTCTCCATGGCAAAGGGTGGGTCGGCCGGCAGTGAGTTGACCGCCCCCGGGCGCATTGGGTTCAGTCCCGCGCCGTGCCGGCGAGGCGGATGAATCGTGGCATGATCGAGGCATTGTGAGCGAGAGAGAAGGACGATGCCAAAGAATGCGTTCTATGCCCAATCAGGCGGCGTGACCGCCGTCATCAACGCGACCGCGGCCGGGGTGATCGAGACCGCGCGGATGCACCCGGATCGAATCGGCAAGGTGCTCGCGGGCCGTAACGGCATCATCGGCGCACTGAGCGAGGATCTCATCGACACGAGCCGGGAGAGCGCAGAATCGATCGCCGCGCTGAAGCATACGCCGTCGGGCGCGTTCGGCTCCTGTCGCTACAAGCTGAAGGGGCTCGACGAGAACCGGGCTGAGTACGAGCGGCTCATCGATGTCTTTCGTGCCCACGACATCGGGTACTTCTTCTACAACGGCGGAGGAGACTCGTCGGACACCGCGTTCAAGGTGTCCCGGCTCGGAGAGACCCTTGGCTATCCGATCATCGCGATCGGGATCCCGAAGACGGTCGACAACGATCTGCCGATCACCGACAACTGCCCCGGGTTCGGCTCGGTCGCGAAGTACGTCGCGGTATCCATTCGCGAGGCATCGTTCGACGTCGCGTCGATGGCTCTCACGTCGACGAAGGTCTTCATTCTCGAGGTGATGGGCCGTCACGCCGGGTGGATCGCTGCGGCCGGGGGTCTGGCCGCGGACCGCGAGGGCGGCCCGCCGCAAATCATCCTGTTCCCGGAGGTCGCGTTCGACGAAGATGCGTTCATCGAGAAAGTGAGAGCGTCGGTGGAGAAGGACGGCTTCTGCTCGATCGTCGTCTCCGAGGGGGTCCGCAACAAGAAAGGGCGCTTTCTCTCCGAGGCCGGTACGAGCGATGCGTTCGGCCATGCACAGCTCGGAGGGGTCGCACCGGTGCTCGCGAACCTCGTCAAGGAGAAGCTCGGGTACAAGTACCACTGGGCGGTCGCGGACTATCTGCAGCGAGCGGCGCGGCATATCGCATCGCAGACCGACCTCGATCAGGCCTATGCGCTCGGCAAGGCAGCGGTCGAGATCGCGCTCGCGGGCAAGAATGGCGTCATGCCGGTGCTGGTACGCACGAGCGACGAGCCCTACGCGTGGGAAGTCGGCGAGGCGTCGCTGTCCGAGGTCGCGAACGTAGAGAAGAAGGTCCCGCGCGAATACATTTCCGAGGACGGATTCGGGATCACCGAAGCGTGCCGGCGCTACCTCGCGCCGCTCATCCAGGGGGAGGCGTATCCACCCTACCGGAACGGCCTGCCGGACTACGTCGTCCTCGACAACGCCCCGGTTGCGAAGAAGCTTGGTACGTCATTCGAGTTGAGATAGCCGGCGGGGGGCCGGCGCGATCCGCTGCCATAGGCAGTCCCCCTATGGAAGTGTATCGTTCCAGCGCACATCCACGCCGCTGGCCGAGGTCACCATGAGCACGATGAACAGCGAGGTCTACGATGCGCTCATCGATGCCGGCGCCGACGAGACCAAGGCCCGCGAAGCGGCGAAGTCCGTTGCCCAGTACGACACCGACATTGCCGAGATCAAGGCGAGCCTTCTCCTACTGAAGTGGATGGCCGGATTCATCCTGGCCTTCGTCGTCGCACTTACCTGGCGCGTGTTTCAGTAGTCGACGCCGCAGGGCGACTTGTCGCTCTTCGATGTCCGCGTCCCGAAGTGCCTGACCGCCGAGGGGTACGCCCGCCGCTACCGTCTCAGCTCAACAGCGGCGCGATCACCAAGCTCACGATGGCCATCACGTTGATGAGAATGTTCATCGACGGACCCGAAGTATCCTTGAACGGATCGCCGACGGTATCGCCCACCACCGTTGCGTGATGCGTGTCCGAGCCTTTGCCCCCGTGGTGTCCTTTCTCGACGTATTTCTTGGCGTTGTCCCACGCCCCGCCAGCGTTCGACATGGTGAGCGCGAGCAGCACGCAGCCGAGCAGCGCGCCGCCCAGCATTCCGCCAAGCGCTTCGGCGCTGATGCCGAATCCGACCACCCATGGCGCGGCGATGGCTATCACTCCGGGGAGGATCATCTTGCGAAGCGCCGCCCCGGTGGCGATATCGATGCAGCGTTCGGTGTCGGGCTGCGCCTTGCCTTCCAGCAGACCGGGGATCTCGCGGAACTGGCGGCGGATCTCGTTGATCATCTCGAATGCGGCCTTTCCGACCGCGTCCATCGTCAACGCTCCGATATAGAACGGGATCACCCCGCCGATGAACATACCGATGAGGACGTGCGGATTGTTGAGCTCGAGCTGGAAATCGGGATGACTGGCGGTAACCGTCTCGATGAACGCGGTGATGATCGCCAGCGCGGCCAGGGCGGCAGCGCCAATCGCGAAACCCTTGCCGATCGCCGCGGTGGTGTTGCCGAGCTCGTCGAGCGAGTCGGTGATCGCGCGGGTCTCCTTGCCGAGGCCGCCCATCTCCGCGATGCCCCCGGCGTTGTCCGCGACCGGGCCGTAGGCGTCGATCGCCATCGTGATCCCGACCGTCGCGAGCATCCCGACCGCGGCCACGCCGACGCCGTAGAGGCCGACGAGCTCGCTCGAGACCGCGATGATCGCGCAGATGGTCAGCATCGGGATCGCGACCGAGCGCATGCCGACGGAGAGGCCCGAGATGATCACCGTCGCCGGGCCGGTCTCGCCCGCGCGGGCGATCTCGCGTACCGGGCGGCCGGACGTGAAGTACTCGGTCACCAGCCCGATGACGATGCCTCCGACCGCACCCGAGACCACCGCCCACCAGACCTTCCCATCGACGCCGATCATCTCGGTGATCACGTAGAACGACAGCAGGATGAACAGAACGGTCGCCCCGATCGTCCCGGAACGCAGCGCCACCTCCGGTTTGTTGCTCGAGAAATGACGCACGATCATGATGCCCGCGATGGAGCACAGCAGCCCGAGGGAGGCGAGCCCGAGCGGCAGGAACATCAGGGACTCGCGCGTGCCCAGAGCCCCGATGGCGTCGAGCGACATCGCCGACGCCATCGCGATGGTGGCGATCATCGCGCCGCAGTACGATTCGAAGATGTCCGAGCCCATGCCCGCGACGTCACCGACGTTGTCGCCGACGTTGTCCGCGATAACCCCGGGGTTGCGCGGATCGTCCTCGGGGATGCCCGCCTCGAGCTTGCCGACGAGATCCGCTCCGATGTCCGCGCTCTTGGTGAAGATGCCGCCGCCGACCCGGGAGAACAGCGCCACGCTGGATGCGCCCATCCCGAAGCCGTGAATGGTGTGCGCGGTCTCCGGATCGCCGCCGAAGAGGAGGTAGAGGACACCGAGGCCGAACAGACCGAGGGAAGCGACGGCGAGACCCATTATCGAGCCACCGAAGAACGCCACGGTGAGGGCGTCGGCGGCGCCGCGCGTATGGGCGGCAGTGGTCGTGCGCACGTTCGCGCGGGTTGCGGTGCTCATGCCGATGTAGCCGGCGCCGGCCGAGCAGAGTGCGCCGACGAGAAACGCGAACGCCGTGCCGATGCCGAGCGTGAACCACAGCAGGACAATCAGCACCACGCAGAACAGACCGAGCATCTTGTACTCGCGCCGCATGAACACCATGGCGCCGCGGTGGATCGCTTCGGCGATTTCCACGACCTTGGCCTCGCCGGCGGGGAATTTCTTGACTTGCTGGTAGATGTACCAAGCGGCGGCGAGGCCGATGATGCCGAACACGATCGGTACGAGAGCGTTGCCGCTCATGGGAGCCTCCCTGAGAATCGAGCCCGAGAATCGAGAGACGGCGGTCACGTCATCGTGCACGCGGGCCGCCGCCACGCTCGCGACTTGTCTGAATAAGCGGGCAGAGTCTAGCGATGGTCATGCCATGTCTCAATGCTGAGCGGCCCCGCGGCCGTCGAATCGACGGTCTGATGTCCCACGTCCGACACGACGGGATAACCACCGCCATGGAGATACACGATTCCTACTACGCGGCCACCGTGCCGGCAGGTGACCGCCATCGAGCGCTCGCGGGGCGCGAGACCGCCGATGTCTGCGTTGTCGGCGCAGGGTTCACCGGAATCTCCGCTGCTCTGCACCTCTCGGAGCGGGGGTACTCGGTCGTCGTGCTCGAGGCGGCTCGGATCGGATGGGGGGCGAGCGGACGCAACGGCGGCCAGGTTGGGAGCGGCATGCGCGAGTCGATGAGCGTACTCGAACGATCCGTCGGCCCCTCGCGCACCGGCGAGCTGTGGGCGCTGTGCGAGGAGGCGAAGGCGGTCATCGCCGAGCGTATCGACCGCCACGGCATTCAATGCGACTGGCGACCGGGCAATCTTCTCGCAGCCACGCGCGAGCGTTATATGGGGTGGATCGAGAGCGAGGCGGAGTTCTGTCACCGGCGCTTCGGCTATCGCGGATACCGGATGCTGTCCCGTGCGCAGATGCGAGAGGAGGTTGCGAGCACTTGCTACGTCGGGGGACGGCTGGACGAGGGCGGCGGACACCTGCATCCCCTGCGCTTCCTGCTCGGGATGGCCACCGCGGCGGTTCGCACCGGCGCCCGGATATTCGAGGGCTCCCGTGTCGAGCGGGTCCGGTGGGGCTGCCCCGCGCAGGTGTCCACCGCGCACGGCGTCGTCGAAGCGGAGTACGTCGTCTTCGCAGGCAATGCCTATCTCGGGGGCCTGGAGCCGAGAATCGAATCCCGGATCATGCCGATCGTCAACCACGTGCTCGCCACCGAGCCCCTCGGGGAGCGTCGCGCCCGCTCCCTCATACGTAGCGGCGCGTGCGTACATACGACCAAGTTCGTCGTCGACTACTATCGATGCACGGCCGACCACCGGTTCCTGTTCGGCGGCGGTGAGACCTACTCCGACCGGCCGCTCGGAGATCCGAAGGCGTTCGTTCGCCGCTACATGCTCCGGGTGTTCCCCCAGCTCGCCGACGCGCGAATCGACCATGCGTGGAGCGGCCGGCTCGCGATCACGATGAGCCGGGTGCCGCACGTCGGGCGGCTCGCCCCGAACGGGTTCTTCGCCCAGGGATTCTCGGGCCACGGCGTGGCCCTCACTCAGATCACCGGGAAGCTCATCGCGGAGGCAGTGGCGGGATCCGCCGAACGCTTCGACGTGCTGTCGGGCCTGCGGCACCGGGGGTTTCCGGGCGGCACACGGCTCCGCCACCCGTTGCTCGTCCTCGGCATGCTCTTCTATGCGCTGCGCGACAAGCTTTGAGCGGATTCCAAGTCGACGACGACACCGCTCGAGGAGACCGGCAGGCAGAGCTGCCTCAACTTGCGCCAACGTCACCCGTAGTACCCACGCGGGACGACTGGCGACGGCTTGTGCGGCCGACGGCGCGGGTCCGTTGCGGGCAGTGATCAGCCTGTCTCGGTGGAGATATCATGCATGATCAACTGATATCGTATCGAGGTGACGGCTCATGCCCCGGACAATTATCAGCCTGTCCGGCGAGGACAAGATGTGGCTTGACCGCCAGGCGCGGGCTGAACAGGTATCCATGACCGAGCTTGTACGCC
>JAKZYK010000313.1:0-8633 GCA_047514485.1 Gammaproteobacteria bacterium | reverse complement strand
CGTCTTCATGCGCCCCGCCGCCGGGTGCTCGACCTCCTGCACCATGTCGCGGGCCAGGCAGTGCGGGTCCGAGAGCGCTTCGACGTGGTTCATCACCGGCCCCGCCGGAACCCCGGCCGCTTCGAGCTTCTCGCACCAGTGGGCGGTGGCTGGTCTCTGATCGAGCCTGCCCGCTGCGGGCTGGACGGCCATGTCCATGGCGATCAACAACGCCTGGCCGATCAAGTCCATCTTTCGCACCAACTCGATGCGCGCCGCGGCTTGAGCTGGTTCGCATTCAGACAACAGTTGCTCGAGGAGAACGCAGCCGTCCGCGAGAGTGACAATTGCAATGTCCCTCGGGTGGCGCCGATCGCCCAAGCCATGTAGAGACCGCATCCGATGGCCGCAATCAGAATAATGACAAGATTCGAATCCACGGATATCGGTTCCTGTCGCGGCTGAGGTATTGGGACAGCGGCGGACGCCCCACGCTGGTCACGGGGGAAGACAGGCGAGATGTGAACGCCGGAATTGCTTCCGCTGTCGTCCTTCTCGGCAACGTGCGGTTGACGCTCAAGGCGTTCTCGCGCGGAATGAACCGGGCGCAACGCCTACCCCGCGCGGCTCAGGCGTCGGCAGCCCACACGAGCGGGAACTCCGGCTCGTCGAGAAGGTCGCCGTCGCGCAGTCGGCGGTGTGCCTCCGGGAACGGGGGCGAGACCTCGCCGCCGCGGATCCTGAAACGGATGTCGTCACCGACCCACCGGTGGGCGAAGGCCCGGCGCCGCGCCGACTTCGACGCATTTCCGGGCGCGCCGTGCACGGTGAGGAAGTGGAAGGCGATGGCATCGCCCGGCGCCATGTCGAACGACGCGACCTCGAACTCGTCGCGACACGCGTCGATGTCCGGCATGGCGTCGAGGACCTCGCCCTCGCGCTCATAGTCCACGCCGACGAACTTCTTCGGCAGGAACGATTTCCCCCAGCGGTGAGACCCGACGATCAACTCCAGGCACACCGAGCGCGGTACGGGGTCGAGCGGAGTCCAGAAGCTCACGGTCTGGGTCCCGTCGATGCAGTAATAGGGCAGATCGTGATGCCATGGCGTGCGCGATTCGGTCTGCGGCTCCTTCACCAGCACGTGTTCGTGGAAGAATCGCGCGGTGCTCGAATCCATGAGCCGCGCGGCCAGTTCCGCCGCATGGGAGTGGAGCACGAAGTCCCGATACTCGGGGATACGCGCCCAATTGCAGTAGTCGCCGAAGAAATAGCCTTTCGATCCTTCCGGCTCGTACTCTTTCGTATAGGGTCCGGGGGATCGCATGTTGCGCTCGACGCCGGCGCGGATCACATCCACCCAGTCGGTGAAGGCGCCTTCGAGATGGACGACGCCGTCGCGCCGGAACCTCTCGGCGGTGGCGTCGTCGATGCCGGCCGAGCCGGTGCTCACCGGTACGGTGCGCGGCTCGGGCGACGGTCCGGGTGTCGGCGCCTGGGAGGAGGTCGGTGAGGTCATTGAGGAGGTCGGTGAGGTCATTCGAATGGGATCTCGTAGAGAACAGTCGACTCGTGGGTGAGCTGGTCGGAGCCGTTGCCCGTGATGACGTGCACGTCCTCCCATAGCATGTCCATCGCCACCTCGGGTTCGGTGCTGATCACCATACCTTCCTCGAGCACGGTGTGGTCGTCGGGGCTGATGCTCGGCGGCTCGGTGAGGCAAATCCCCTGGCCGTGCCCCATGCGTCCGGTGGGCACGAGTTCGTAGCCCGCTCCGGTGATCACCTCGGCCCCGATATGGTGCACTTCCGAGCAGCGCACTCCGGGGCGCAGTGCTTCGATCATGCGCGCGTTGGCGTCCAGCAGCACCTCATGACCGCGTCTGGCGGCGTCGCTCGCCGGCCCCAGAGTCGCGATTCGTGCGTAGTCGATCGTATGGAAGCGCACGTAGGCGCCGGCATCGAGATAGAAGACATTGCCCTTCTCCAGCGGCCGGTCGAGGTGATGTTGACTGTGGCAGGCGGGAGAGCCTGCGATGAGGTGCACGAAGGAGGTGCGATCGCCTCCCTCCTCGAGGATGAGCTGGCGCAGCCGGCGCACCGCGTCGCGCTCCGTCATGCCGGGGACGATCTCGCGGAAGAGCCGCTGGCGGGCCCGGCCGGTGACCGCGGCCGCCTCGCGCATGTACGCCACCTCCTCCGGTGTCTTCACCATGCGCAGGTGCACGATCAGATCCGCGGCGTCCTCGAAGCTCGCTTCCGGCAGTGCCTGAACGATCGCGAGATAGTCGCCTACCGGCATGCCCATGCGCTGCTCGTGCCCGAGTTCGGCTCCGATCCTCGCTTTCGGGCCGACGGTGTTCATGATTGCTTCGACCACCATCGAGTACGGAAAACGCTCGATTGCGACGTAGCCCCGCAGATCGCGCAGCGCGGTGGTCATTGCGAGCGAGTGGGTCAGCATCTCGCCCGTCACCGCGGCCGGTTCACCCTCGCGGGGAAAGACGAGCACCGCGGGCCGGGTGCAGGAGTAGTGGTACGCGAGGGTACCGGTGCTGCCGGTGAGGTACTGGAAGTTTTCCTCGCCGCTGACGAGGAGCGCGTCGAGCCCTCGCTCGTCCATCGCCTCCCTCGCCCTCGACCACCTCTTCTCGATGTCGGCGGCGGAGAAGGCAGACCATCGTGAATCGCTCGATGTTGTCATATCGCCCTCTGTGTGCATACGTCGCAGTGTCGTTCTCCGGTGCATTCGTCTGCCGGAAGCCGCTTCTCTTGCGCGTTCTCGTCGAGCCAGTGCTATGCGGAAAACCCTCCGATCGCTTCTTGCGCCTCTTGCACCAGCGCTCGCCCAGCGCTCGACGCGGCCTCGGCCAGGAGATCGATCCAGGGCTGACCATGAGACGCGGCTCGGTGAGCAAGACCAATCCGCCGCGAAGGCTCGGGCGAGGCCAGACGCAGAAAGCTCAGACCGGGAGACGCAGCGCGTTCGCAAAGCGCCGCGGTTTCCGGAAGAAGCGTGAGGCCGGCGCCGCTTGCGACGAGTCTCGAGAGCGTGGCGAGCGACCCGGCACCACGATGAACCTCCCGCGGTCGCCACATCGAGCAGGCTCCCAGCATCTGGTCCCCCAGACAATGGCCTTCCGCCAGCGTCAGGAGCGGCCCGAGGTCGGATTGCGCTACATCTGCTGCAACTGGCGCGTCACCCAGCGTGCGGAACGCGGCAAGCCGCTCGGCGCGGCCGGCGAGCAGAAAGCGGTCCTCGAAGAGCTCTTGTTCACCGAGCTCCATCATTCCCAACGGGAGGGAGAGGATCGCCGCGTCGAGACGCCCGGCGAGGAGGCCGGACACGAGTTCAATGCCCGAAGCTTCCAGGAAATCGAGTTCGACTGGAGATGACGAGGCTTGCAAACGTTCCAGGAGTCCCGCAAGCAGGTAGGGAGCGAGCGTGGAGACGATACCGACCTCGACCCTGTACGGACCCGCGTCGAAACGTTTCCCCATCGTCTCCAGGACCAGCGTTTCGTCGAGGATTCTGAGCGATTGCTGGTACGCCGCGCGTCCCAGCGGAGTGAGAAGGACGCCGCGGCTCTCGCGCTCGAACAGCGGCGCGCCGAGACCGACCTCCAACCCGCGGATCTGAAGCGAGAGCGCGGGTTGCGAGACGTGAACACTCTCGGCCGCCCGGGTGAACGACCCGTGTTCGACCACGGCGTGAAAATAGCGCAACTGACGTAAGGTGACCGGCACGCCCTGTTCCCTCCAGCGCGAACGTGCGGTGAGTGCCGGCGTTCGCGCGGGCAGTGCGAGAGGGAGACTGTCCCGTTTCGCGTGATGAATCGCCATCCCGCTCGACGCAGTAACTTAACATGGGCACCCCGGGGCCGATGTGTCCTCGATCAAGGACGGGGAATCGCCGATGTCCCCCGGCGACCGGATACGTCTCGAGTCTACCCTGTGTCCGCGCTTTGTCTGCGCCGCGGCTCAGTCGACGGTCCAGGTGTCGCCGGCCCGGAGCAGGTCCGCCAGCTCACCGTGACCCTCTCGGGCGCGTGTGGCCTCGACCTGCTCATTGACGAGGGCGTCGAACGTCGGACGCTCGATGGCGCGAAGCACGCCGATCGCCTCGGGCAGGGCTGGATGGCGCATTCGCGCCAGCAGGGTCGCCAGTGTCGGCTCGTCCGCCGTCTCGTCGTGCACCAGCAGATCCGATGCGCTCACTCCGTTGCCGAGCGCCACCGCCTCGGGGGCGAAGCCGTTCAATCGGACGCCCTTGTCGCGCTTCGCCCCGAACACGATCGGCTGTCCGTGCTCGAGCTCCACGAGGGTATCGGAGCGCAGCTTCACGTCCTTGGCGTATTCGAACGCCCCGTCGTTGTAGACGTTGCAGTTCTGGTAGATCTCGACGAACGCGGTGCCGCGGTGTTCGGCCGCCCGGCGCAGGACCGCGCCGAGGTGCTTCGTATGCGTATCCACCGACCGCGCCACGAACGTCGCCTCGCTGCCGAGTGCGATCGACAGGGGATGAAGGGGCGCGTCCACCGAGCCGTACGGGGTGCTGCGGGTGACGTGACCGGGCAGGGAGGTCGGCGAGTACTGCCCCTTGGTCAGCCCGTAGATGCGGTTGTTGAACAGCAGGATCTTGATGTCGACGTTGCGTCGCATCGCGTGCATCAGGTGGTTGCCGCCGATGCTGAGGGCGTCGCCGTCGCCGGTGATGACCCACACCTGGAGGTCCGGGCGCACCGTCTTCAAGCCCGTCGCGATGGCAGGGGCGCGGCCGTGGATGCCGTGGACGCCGTAGGTGTTCAGGTAATACGGGAACCGGCTGGAGCAACCGATGCCGGAGACGAACACCAGGTTTTCGGGCGCGACGCCGATATCCGGCAGCACCTTCTTCATCTGCGCGAGGATCGAGAAATCACCACAGCCCGGACACCAGCGGATCTCCTGGCTGGATGCGAAATCGTTGGCGGCGAGCTTTCGAGTCTGTGGCTGCACCAGGTTCTCCGGCTATGGATGGGGTGAGTTCCGGACGATCACGCGAGCATCTGCTCGATGACGCCGGCGACGTCCTTCACCCAGAATGGACGCCCGCGCACCTTGCCGAGGGATACCACGTCCACGAGGTAGCGGGCACGCAGGAGCATCGCGAGCTGACCGAGATTGAGCTCCGGCACCAGCACGCGTTCGTAGCGCGCGAGCACCTCGCCGGTATTCGCGGGTAGCGGGTTCAGGTGGCGGAGATGGGCGTGGGCGACAGTGCCGCCGCTCGACCGCACCCGTTCCACCGCCTGGCGGCACACGCCCAGCGTTCCGCCCCACGAAAGCACCAGCAGCTTTCCGCTCTCGGGGCCGGTGACCTCCAGCTCCGGAATGAGGTTGACCGCATTCGCGACCTTCCGGGCCCGAAGCTTCACCATGTACTCGTGGTTGTCCGGGTCGTAGCTCACGTTCCCGGTGAGGTCCTGCTTCTCGAGGCTCCCCAGCCGATGCATGAGGCCGGGGGTGCCCGGTAGCGCCCACGGGCGGGCGAGCCATTCGTCGCGCGCGTACGGCCGGAAGGGCGTGGCGCCGTCGCCCGCATCCGGATGCTTCACCTCGATTGGCTTCAGGCCTGCGACTTCGGGGATTCGCCAGGGCTCCGCGCCGTTCGCAACGAAGGCGTCCGAGAGCACCACCACCGGCGTCATCAGGCGGGTTGCGATTCGCCACGCCTCGATGACGATATCGAAACAGTCGGTCGGGCCGCTGGCCGCGAGCACCGGTAGCGGGGCCTCGCCGCTCCGCCCGAACATCACCTGGAGCAGATCCGCCTGCTCGGGCTTGGTCGGCAGTCCGGTGCTCGGCCCCCCGCGCTGAATGCTCAGCACGAGCAACGGCAGCTCGAACATGACCGCGAGCCCCATCGCCTCGGTCTTGAGTGCGATACCGGGGCCGCTCGACGCAGTCACCCCCATCGCGCCGCCGTACGCGGCGCCGATCGCCGAGGTCACCGCGGCGATTTCGTCCTCGGCCTGGAACGTGCGCACACCGAACCGCTTGTGCCGGGCGAGCTCGTGGAGAATGTCGCTCGCGGGCGTGATTGGATACGAGCCGTAGAACAGCGGCTTCCCCGAGAGCTCGGAGGCGGCGATCAGACCGAAGGCGAGCGCCTGGTTGCCGGTGATGTTGCGATATTCCCCCGGCTCGAGCGCAGCCGGCGGCACGTGGTAGCTGCGAACCAGCGCCTCCGTCGTCTCGCCGAAGTTCCAGCCGGTGCGCAGCGCCTTGGTATCGGCGTCGAGCACTTCGGGTTGATCGCGAAACCGCTTGCGCACCCAGCGCAGGGTCGGCTCCAGGTCGCGCCCGTAGAGCCAGTAGATCAGCCCCATCGCGAAGAAGTTCCGGCAGCGGGTGGCGAGCTTTCGTCCGACGCCGGCGCCCTCGACCGCTTCACGTGTGAGCGAGGTGAGAGGGACCCGGATCACCTGGAACTCGTCCAGGCTGCCGTCCTCGAGCGGGTTCGATGCGACGTGGGCGAGCTTCAGGCCCTTCGCGTCGAATGCATCCTCGTCGACGATGAGGGTGCCGTGGGGTTGGAGGAAGCGGAGATTCTCCGCCAGCGCGGCGGGGTTCATCGCGACGAGAACGTCGACCATGTCTCCCGGCGTATAGATGTCGCGCGATGCGAAGTGGACCTGAAAGCCCGACACCCCGGCGAGGGTTCCCTTCGGGGCGCGAATCTCGGCCGGAAAATCCGGAAACGTCGCGACGTCGTTGCCGGCGAGGGCGGATGTGTTGGTGAGCTGGGTGCCGGCGAGCTGCATGCCGTCGCCGGAATCCCCGGCAAAGCGCACGACCACGGAGTCGATCTCTTCGATCGGTTTTGCGGTCGTCTGGAGGACGCTGTCGTTCATCGAATTCCGATTCCGTATCGACGCGGCAATCGAAACGATGCCGAACGGACCGATTGTATCCCCACTTTGCCCGCCAAGATCATGATCTTGCTCGATTCCCACGCAATGCCCGATCCGATCGGGTGGGACCGATCAAAATCCGGTGATTCCTCCTTGCATAGACGATCAGGGCCGCCCACAGGCACGCAGTGCTCGGGGTGGGTGGTCAGCCTGCCAAGTCCCGGGTAGGTGGGATCAGCGAAGCGTAATCCGACACAGGGCCGCGGTGCGATGTCGGGCGCCTCCGGCTACTATCTCTCATCACTGTTCGAACTCATCCTTCATCGCGTACCACCCGACGGCCCAACCACCGGTTCCAGCAGCGATGGGGATCCGGCTACCATGCTGAACGAGATGGGAGGGTGAGCCATGGCCATGCGAACCGCCGAAATTTCCTCTTCGATTCGCCTGCGGGCGAGCGCTGCCGAATGGCAGGCGCGGGTCGAGCTTGCCGCCGGGCACCGCGTCCTCGCCCACTACGGCGTCGACGACATGACCTACAACCACTTCAGCTTGCGGGTACCGGGTGAGCCGCAGCACATGCTGATAAAGCGCAACACGGAAATGTTCTGCCAGGTGACCGCCTCGTCGCTGGTCAAATACGATCTCGATGGCAACCCCATCCTGCCCGGTGACGCGCCGAAGTGCCGCGGCGGTGGCTTGACAATCCACGCGGGTCTGCTCGAGGCCCGAGATGACATCGACTCGGTGCTGCACACTCACACGCCGAGTACGATGGGCGTATCAGCGCACAAGTTCGGGTTGTTGCCCTTGAGTCAACAGGCGATGCGCTTCTACGGTGAGCTGAAATACCACGACTTCAAGGGTTTCGAGTTCGACCCGGCAATGACTCGGCATCTACTCGACGATCTCGAGGGAGGGACCTGCATGCTGCTCCGCCACCACGGCGCATTGGTGTGCGGGCGCAGCGTCCCGGAATGTGTTGTCAACCATCACTGGCTGGAAATGGCGTGCCAGGCGCAGGTCGCAGTGCTTTCGGCCGGCCAGGGGAACTACCTGCTGCCGGATGAAGCCGCCTGCGAGTACGCCCATCAGCAGGTGGTGGATTCCGGTGAGTTCCTCAAAGGCGGTAGAGACTGGCCGGCTTGTCTGCGCCTCGCCGAGCAACTGGACCCGGACTACAAGACATAGCTGCAACGCGCAAATTTGCTGTCGACAGCATTCGGCGCACAAGCACGGTTCACCCTGCCTCCACCACGATGTCGAGCAGATAGGGCTTTCCCAGCGCCACCTCATCGAGCGCCTCGACGAGGGCTCCGGCCAGTTCGCCAAAGCGTTCAACGGGTCCCGTTGCTGCAACCCCTTGCGAGCGCGCCAGGGCCGCAAAGTCGACGGCCGGCTCGTCGATCCGCTGGCCGATCCAGCGATTCTCGATCGGCCGGCCACGTTGCCTCGCCATCAGTTCCTGATGGGCAACGTCGGTATGGTTCGAGCGATTGTTCGAAATCACGAACAACGCGGGGATCTCGTATCTGGCGGCAGACCACAGGGCCGTCGCCCCCTGCATGAAGTCCCCATCGCCGAGAATTCCGACCACGATTCGGCCGCTGCCGCGCAACCCGAGCGCGGCACCTATCGTGTTGCCCGGGCCGGAACTCAATCCGCCTCCGCCGTCGTATCCGAGGAAGTCGAGTGGCCCCGAGAACGGATAGATTGTGCCGTCCCAGCCGATTGGAACCCGCGCAAGCGTAATCGGACG
>JAKZYK010000312.1:0-8607 GCA_047514485.1 Gammaproteobacteria bacterium | reverse complement strand
GTGTGAGGACGGACATTGATGCTCCGGCAGTCCGTAGGTCGGATTAGCGCAGCGTAATCCGACGTTTCCGGCCCAGGAAGTGCGCGTCGCATGTGATGTCGGATTACGCTGCGCTAATCCGACCTACAATCCGGCCAGCGTGAAATGTCCCTGGGGGACCGGTCATCCCGCTTTACAAATTGACGTGTAGGGGCGACGCATGCGTCGCCCCTACTGCCTCCGGGCGGGCCTGATCGCCTGCGTAGAGATGAATCGCCGGATTTTGACGGTCCCCAAGGGCGATCGACGGGCTGGGGAGAACTCACGCCGCGGTGGAACCCCCCGACTCCCGCCTCGTCCGCCCCCGTCCGGACGGTTGTCTATAATCTACCGGACCGGGCCACCCCGGCCCAACCCGTTCGGAGGCTGCCATGTCCGTCGTGCCCGTCACCCGTGGTCATCACTACGTCGTCAGCGCGGGCCATGAGCTCGCTGCGCTGGCCGCATTCGAGGCGCTCGAGAACGGGGGCAACGCGATCGATGCGGGGGTCGCCGCGATCCTCACACTCAGCGTGGTGTACAGCGATCAGGTCAGCGTGGCCGGGGTCGCGCCGATGATCATCCGCCTCGCCGAGACCGGCGAGATGGTCACGATCGCCGGGGTCGGGGGGTGGCCGCGCGCGCTCGACCCGGAAGCGTTCATCGAGCGCCACGGGGGCGAGATGCCGCTCGGGGTACGGCGCACCGTGGTGCCGGCCGCCCCCGATGCGTGCCTCCAGGCGCTGGAGCGCTGGGGAACGATGACGTTCCGCGACGTAGCGGCGCGCGCGGTGCGCTACGCATTCCAAGGCTTCCCCCGCCACCCGGTGATGCTCGACTACGTGCGCCGGTACGCCGATGACTACCGGCACTGGCCGGATAACGTCGCGATCTGGATGCCCGACGGCGAGGTCCCTGCGCCCGGGCACCGGCTGGTCCAGGCCGATCTCGGCCGCGTCCTGCAATTCCTCTGCGACGAGGAGCGCGCGGCCGGCGACGATCGCATGGCCGGACTCGCAGCGGTACGACGGGCGTTCTACCGCGGCGACATCGCGAGCCAAATCCTCGCCCACCAACGCGCGCACGACGGTCTTCTCGCGCAGGAGGATCTGGAATCGTTCCGATGCCAGATCGTGCCCTCGGTCTCGCGCCGCTTCCGGTTCAACGGCGAGGAGGTCGAGGTGCACACCTGCGGTGCGTGGTGTCAGGGTCCATTCCTGCTCGAAGCGCTCGCGGTCGCCGAGGGCGCCGGCATCCAGGCGCTCGGGTACGGTACAGACGCTTACCTGCACACGATCGCGGAGACCCTCAAGCTGACGTTCGCCGATCGGGAGGGCTACCTCGGCGATCCGGACTTCGTGGACGTCCCGCTCGATGCGCTCATCGGCGAGTCCTACGCATCCGAACGGCGCAAGGCTATCGATCCCTGGAACGCTTCCCCGGAGATGCCGCTTCCCGGCAAGGTTCCTGGGCACACTGCATACGTTCCGCCGGTTGCAGGAAGCGACGAGCCACTGAAGCCGCCGCCCGATACATCGATCGTCTGCGTCATCGACGGGCAGGGGAACGGGCTCTGCTCGACCCCGTCCGATACGAGCTGGGATACGCCGGTGGTACCGGGAGCCGGATTCACGGTGTCGTCGCGCGGCGCGCAGTCATGGGCGGTGCGGGAACACCCGTCCTGCGCCGCTCCCGGCAAACGCCCCCGGCTCACGCCGAGTCCCTGCTTCGCGCTGGCGCCGGGGCGCTGGATCATGCCATTCGGGACCCCGGGTGGAGACACCCAGATCCAGGCGAACCTGCAAATGCTCCTCAATCACTTGGCCTTCGGCATGGATCTCCAGGACGCAGCCGAAGCCCCCCGCCTCGTCACCCACAGCCATCCCGACACCTTCGCGCCCCATACCGCCCATCCCGGGCTCGTCACCATCGAAGGACGGATCGGAGAGGGGACATGCGATCGGCTCGCCGCGCGCGGGCACCGCGTCGAGCGCATCGACGACTGGACGCACTGGACCGGCGGGATATGCGCGGTCCGCAAGGATCTCGCGACGGGAGAGATCGAAAGCGCCGCCGACCCCCGGCGCTGGAGCCGTGCGATAGGCTGGTAGGCTGGTAGCGCTGCCTCGCCGGCGAATCTCGCGTATGGTCCGTGACGGGACCGCGCCGCAATGGGGCGCGCCGCCGCACACCGAATGACAACATCAGACAAAAAATAATGGGCCGCAAGCATATTGCCACGGCCCATTGTTCTATCGTTGCCGAAAAAATTGGCGACGGATGCATTTCCAGCACACTGGAACCCTCATCCCATCTCCACGCCTTCAAGCCAAGACAGCTAACGAGGGAGAGGACGCGCACATCCAGATCCTCGCTCTGGCCTCTTGGCCGCATTCCTCGGACGGCGCAACGTGAATCGGTGGTACGCCGAACGCAACCCCGAGATGCAGGGGGAGGCGACGGAGGCGGGAAAGGCGATCGCCACTGCGGCGAGCTGTATCGAAGATATGAGAAGCTTCGACCGCATCGACCCCGAGCTTCGAGCTCAGGTGCGGGCGTGGGGTGAAGAGGGCCGGTCGATCGCGACCGCGTTCGACCGGGGGGCCGAGCAGGCCCCGTAGGTGATCGAGCCGATCCGTGCACGTACGTTCGAGGAGAGCGCCATGGGCAAGTCGAAGAAAGCCAAGACGGTGAAGGACACGGCCGGGAAAGCGGAATCAGCGACCGGAAAGGCGGCATCCACGGCCGGGAAGGCGAAATCAGCGGTCGCCAAGGGCAACGGAGAAACCGCGGCTCGGCCGACGAAGATCGCCACCAAGCGGTACGAAAAGGAGCTGTTCAGGCTCCAGGCCGAGCTCGTGACGATGGTCGAATGGATCAAGCACCACGGGCTCAAGGTCGTGGTGATCTTCGAGGGCCGCGATGCGGCCGGCAAGGGCGGCGTCATCAAGCGCATCACCCAGCACCTGAGCCCGCGCATCTGCCGGGTCGTCGCCCTGCCTGCGCCGACCGAGCGCGAGCAGACGCAGTGGTATTTCCAGCGCTACGTGCCGCATCTGCCCGCCGCCGGCGAGATGGTCCTGTTCGATCGGAGCTGGTACAACCGGGCCGGGGTCGAACGGGTCATGGGCTTCTGCGCCGAGGACGAATACCGCGAGTTTCTGCGCACCTGCCCGGAGTTCGAGCGCATGCTCGTGCGCTCCGGCATCAAGCTCGTCAAGTACTGGTTCTCCGTCTCCGACGAAGAGCAGGAGCGGCGGTTCCAGAGCCGGCTCGCACAGAGCCACAAGCGCTGGAAGCTGAGTCCGATGGATCTGGAATCGCGGCGGCGCTGGGCCGATTACTCCAAGGCGAAGGACGACATGTTCGCGCACACCGACATCAAGCAGGCGCCGTGGTACGTCGTCGACGCGGACGTGAAGAAGCACGCACGACTGAACTGCGTCAGCCATCTGCTGAGCATGATCCCCTACGAGGATATGACGCCGGAGCCGATCGAGCTTCCGCGGCGCACCGATGCCGGCGCGTACGTGCGGCCTCCGATCACCGACCAGACGTTCGTCCCGCCGGTCTACCCCGGAGATGAGTAGGTCGTGTCCGATTGATCGCGCGGGTCCTGGCTGCAGCGAGGCTGGCGTGGTGAGCTGTTCGAGGTCATCGACAGGCGGCCCGGCTCGATCGGTCCCACAGGCGGCGCCGGGCTCAGTCAAGCGTGCAGGTCCTGAAAGCCGCGGAGCCGTCGCGGTGAGCCGTTCGAGGTGATCGACAGGCGGCCCCGGCTGTGGCCCCACAGGCAGAGCCGGGCGCAGTCGAGCGCGCGGGTCCTGAAGCCTGCTATGCGTTGCAGGACGCAAGTCCCGAACCTCACGCCGGCCTGTCTATCTCCAGCACCGGAGGCGGAGCATCCAGGTGGTCGATCCACGCGGCCATGGCGAGCAAGGGCTCGTCGCCGGTGCGCATGGCGTGACCCTGTTCGCTGGAGTGGAAGAACCACTCGCCGGGAAGGCGGCGGCGCCAAGGCTCACCGTCTCGCTGCCATTCCGCCGTCCCCGAGATGACGTGATAGATCTCGGATGCCTTGTGCCGATGCAGCGGATAGAAGATGCCGCTCGGTGCGCTCAACTCAGCAACGTGATCGGCTCCAGGGCGTTGCTCCGCGCCACGACGCGCCCGATGAGGGCGGTGCGCGAATAGCCGAGCGAGCGCAGCTCCTCGACGCACGCCTCGGCGTCGCTGCCGGCGACGGATGCGAGCAGACCGCCCGCGGTTTGCGGATCGAAGAGGAGCGGCCAGCGCGGGTCGCCCGCGGCTGCGTCGTGATCGCGCACCGCGCGGCGCAGGCGCAGGTTCTGGGGCTGAAGGGAGCTCGTGATTCCGGCCGCGACGGTGTCGAGGGCTCCCGGGAGGAAGGGGATCGCTCCGAGGTCGAGCTCCACGTCGACCTCCGACGCGCGGATCATCTCGACCAGGTGGCCGAGCAGCCCGAAGCCGGTGACGTCGGTGCATGCGCTCGCTCCGCGCCGGTGCAGACATCGCGCTCCGGCGTGGTTCGAAATCTGCATCGAATCGAGCGCGGCCGCGATCCACACGCCGCGCGCCCTGTGCCGCATGTCGGCGGCGAAGAGCGTGCCGGTGCCGAGCGGCTTGGTGACCACGAGCCGATCGCCCGGGCGCATTCCGCCCTTGCGCAGGATCTTCTCGCGGTCGATCAGTCCGCTCACCGCGAAGCCGAGCGCAAGCTCCGCGCCCTCGCTCGTATGGCCGCCCACGAGCGCGGCGCCGGCATCGCGCAGCACCTCCGTCGCCCCGGTCATCATTTGCCTCAGCGTGTCCTCGACCTGCGACTCGATCCCGTAGGGCAGGGTCGCGATGGCGAGCGCAGTCTGCGGCTCGCCTCCCATCGCGAAGACGTCACCGAGGCTGTGGTTCGCGGCGATGCGGCCGAAGAGGTACGGGTCGTCGATCATCGCGCGGAACGAATCGACGGTGTGCACCACAACCTTCCCGGGCGGCGTCTCCACCACCGCCGCGTCGTCGGGATCGTCGAGCCCGACGAGCACGTCGTCTCGCGCCACCGGCTCGAGCTGGTTCATGACCCGCCCGAGCACCGTCGCGCCGACCTTGGCCCCGCAGCCACCGCAGCGCATTGCGATGGCCGAGAGTTCCCTGATGGCATCGTCGCCGGCGAGACCGCTCGGCAGATCGAGCTTCGCGGGATCGGCCATGTCGGGGAGCTCGGCGAACTTGCGCATGAACCGCCGATCGATCCTGTCCTTCCACCGCCACACCCAATCCCCGTCAAGGACGAGCCATCCGCCACGGGTCGCGACCGCGCGCCGGTCGCCGGTGCTGATGAGGCTCAGGTACCTGCGCTGCGGAGTGAACGGCTTCAGTGCAAGACCGTGGAGCGCGCGGCGCAGATTGTCCGCAAGCACCGGACCCTGCCTGACCGCGAAGACCCCGGCCTTCTCTCGGGGGTGATCGAGCACCGCGGCGCAGTCCCCGGCCGCGAAGACGCCGGGGTGGGACGTCGATTCGAGGGTCGGGCGCACCGCGGCGAAACCGCTCTCATCGGTGGCGAGCCCTGCTTCGGCGAGCCACGCCTGTGCGCCGGCCTGCGTGACCCAGAGCACCTCGTCGAACTCGTAAACCGCGCCACCGGCGGTGTGCAGCACGCCCACGGTGACACGATCAATCCAAGTATTGAGGTGAACCCGCACACCGCGTTCGGCGAGCACGCGGGCGAACGCGGCGCGGACCCTGGGCGGGTTGCGGGGCAGTACATCGGCCCCGGCGGTGAACAGGTCGAAGCTCAGCCGGTCGGGACTGCCCCCTGCCCTGCGGAGCCGGGCGCGCAGCCCGTGCCGCATCGCGAGCACCATCTCGACGCCGCCCGCTCCCGCGCCCACCACGCCGATCCGTACCGGGCCCTCGGTGGCGAGCACGCGCTTGACGAGCGCGTTCCAGCGGGCGACGAAGTTGCCGATCGGCTTGACCGGCACCACCGCGCCCTCCGCCCCCGGCACGTCGTGCATGCGCGGCGCCGAGCCGATATCGATAGAGAGCACGTCGTACGGCACCGGGGGCCGGGTGCGGCAGATCACCTTTCGCTCGACCGGATCGAGCCCGATGACCTCGTCGTGATAGAAGCGGGCGTCCGCAAAGCGCGTCAGGGGACCCAGATCGATGTGGATGTCGTCGTGGGTGTAGTGTCCGGCAACGTGGCCGGGAAGCATTCCCGAGTACGGCGTCTCCACGTCGCGGCAGATGAGCGTGACCCGGACCCCCGGCATCGGCTTCATCCCGAAGCGCTTGAGCACGATGACGTGGCTGTGCCCGCCGCCGACGAGCACGAGATCCTTGAGGATCGGCACCGAGCCGGCTTTCAAGGCATCCTCCCTGATGCCTTGGCGAACGGCGAAGGCGCTCGCAATGCGCTGCCGCGGGTAATGGCGCGGTGGCCGCGGGTTCCCGATGCCTCGACGAACGGCGAGACCACTCGCCATGCGCCACCGCGGTCAACGGCGCGGTGGCCGCGAACTCCCGATACCTCGACGAACGGCGAGACCACTCGCCATGCGCCGCCGCGGTCAACGGCGCGGTGGTCGCGAACTCCCGATACCTCGACGAACGACGGAATCACTCGCGATCGCGCACGAGTGACCGGCAGAGCGGCGGCGGCTCCGAGATCGAGCCACGAGACGTTCGCGAGCGGAGCTGTCGCACGCTCGAATCGAATCTCCGCAAATGCACCATCGGTGAAGAAACCGGCCGCGTGTCTTCCAAGCATACCGGAGATCACCGTAAGGTGACGGTACGCAAGGGCGTCCGGGCCGGTACCATTGCACGCTGCGGTTTCAGACAAACATCGCAGACCCGGGGGAATCGCCATGGGCGAGATGGAGCGCTCTTTGGCATGTCAGCAACGTGACAGATGCACACCTGACGCGCCAATGGTACGGATGAGGACGCGCCTGCCCACCGGGGCGGGAGTCCGGCCAGCGTGAAGTGATCCTGGCGTCCGGCCGGCGAGGCCCGGATGCCGCCGAACTGAAGAGGGATTCCATGAGCTACGAGTTCATCGAGGTTTCGACGTCCGGTCACGTGACCACCGTGACGATCAATCGCCCGCGGGTAATGAACGCACTGCATCCCCACGCGGTCCGGGAGATGGACGATGCGTTCAACGCCTTCCACAAGGACACCGAGCAATGGGTGGCGATCCTCACCGGCACGGGAGAGAAGGCGTTCTGCGCGGGCAACGACCTGAAGTTCCAGGCCGAGCACGGCTCCAAGCGCGTGCGCGAGCTGCGGCGCGGGCTGACGGGCGGCTTCGGCGGACTGACCCGCCGCGTCAACTGTTTCAAGCCGATCATCGCGGCGGTAAACGGGTTTGCGCTCGGCGGTGGGTTCGAGCTGGTGCTCGCCTGCGACATCATCGTCGCGGCCGAACACGCATCGTTCGGACTGCCCGAGCCTCGGGTGGGGTTGATGGCAGCGGCCGGCGGCGTGCACCGGCTGCCCCGATACATCCCCTATCACGCGGCGATGGCGGTGATCCTCGCCGGCAAGCGGCTCTCCGCCGCCGAGGCGCACGCCCTCGGACTCGTCAACGAAGTCGTCGCCGGCGATGCGCTGATGGAGGCGGCCCGGCGATGGGCCGGCGAGATCCTCAAAGGCGCACCCCTCTCGGTGCGGGCGTCGAAGGAAGCGACGCTCATCGGCATGGGCATGCCGCTCGAGCGCGCGCTCGATGCGGTCTTTCCCCTCGCAGGGGAGATGTACGAGTCGGAGGATCTCGTCGAAGGTCCGCGCGCGTTCGCGGAGAAGCGCCCGCCACGCTGGATGGGACGGTGACCCGAGACGGCAACTCCCGGGCGCTCCATCGAGATGATCCGGGCGATGCCGGCAAGCAGTTCGAGGTGCCCTGCACGGTCTTCAGCCAAGCTGCGGCGGGGCTCCACGCGCAAGAGCGCTCCACAATCTGGAGGTGAGCCAATGTCCGACGGTATCGTTTTCATCGACGGCGAGTACATGCGCCCCAAAGAGGCCACGATGTCCATCTTCGACACCGGGTTCGTCTGGGGCGACAGCGTGTACGACGTCACGTCCACCTGGAACGGATGGTTCTTCATGCTGGACGAGCACCTGGAACGATTCCAGCGATCGTGCAGGGGATTCCGCATCGAGAACCCCTATTCGTTCGAGGAGATGCGCCGGATCTGCGCGGAGTGCGTCGGCCGGGCGGGACTTTCGAACGCTTACGTGAAGATGCAGATCACCCGTGGGGTACCGGAGCCAGGGGCTCGGGACCCGCGCGGCCTGACGCCCAGCGTCGTGGTCTACGCCATCCCGTACGTATGGATATGGGGCGAAGACAAGTGCCGCAACGGCGCGGATCTCTACGTGAGCGGCATCGAGCGCGTATCCTCGAAGGCGATCGACCAGCGCTTCAAGAATTACAACCGCGCCGATCTCGTGCAGGCACGGTTGGAGGCATACGACCACGGGTGCGACGACGCCATCCTGGCCGGAGCCGACGGCTTCCTCACCGAGGGACCGGGCTTCAACTTCTTCATCGTCAAGGAC
>JAKZYK010000311.1:0-4369 GCA_047514485.1 Gammaproteobacteria bacterium | reverse complement strand
GTCCTCCTCGGGTCAGGGTACCGGGCGGCGCCGGCTGCGCAAGAGCCGCGAGAGCACGTTTCTGCAGGCGTCGCCGCAGGTGCGCGCGCCTGCTCGCAGGTGGACGATGTCTGTCCGGCACACCAGACATCGCCGGATGAGTGCCGGTGCGATCTCGAGCTGGCGGGTCTCGTCCTCGATGGCTTGGGCGCACGCTGTGCAGACCGACCAGGCCTGACCGCGCTTTCGCGCGTTCTCGGCGATGACGCTTCGGTAGCGCCGGCATCGTCGCCGGCGTCCCGCGGTGCGCTCGAGCAGCTCCAGCGCAAGCCGCACTGTGCGGGGATCGGCGGCGGCTCTCGCGGATGGTTGCGGACCGGTCATGGCCATGAACAGTATCACGACCCGATGAACCATGACACGGTTACAGTCCGATGTGACCGTATGCATTCTGTTTCATTCGTTGCGGCCGCGGCCACTCCTGGGTGGCGTCTGTGGGCGTGGGGTGCTCGGTGTTGGGATGCGCTGGGCGAGGACCTCGGCGGCGGCGGGTTGCGGCGCGTGGGGTTGCGGCCGATGTCCGGTATCGTGCAGGCGTTGCTGGCGGCGCACGAGTACTTCGACGTGCTCGCGCCTCTCGGGCGGCTCGATTCTGATCGCGCGTATGCGCTCGTCAAGGGCGTCCGGGTCCAGCATCCCGAACTCCCACAGGTCGCGGGTGTAGCGCAGGTCTTTCTCACGTGCTGCTGCGTACTTCGCGGCAGCGATGTCGTGGACCTCCAGGCACCAGGCGAGTGCGCCGTTGGTGTTCTCGTTGCGTACAGGTATCGCCCGGTCCAGCCAGTCTTCGGGCAGTGGCGGTAGTCCCCCCTCGATACCGTCAGCGTGGTAGCCGTGCGTCTCGTCGAACAGCGAGCCTTGGCCAATTGCGCCTTCGATGTAGGTCCCCTGCTCTGGCGCCCGGATCGGGTGGATGTCTGCCTCTGCAGACACGAATACTCTCGACGCCCGCTTTCACCTGAGCCATAGTGTGGCTCGCGCACCACGTGCGTTCTCGGTAGGGAGGCTCCCATGAACACTGTTGTCCGAGCCCGCATCGATCAAGCCACCAAGGACGAAGCCACCGTTATCCTGGACACTATCGGCCTCACGGTTTCCGATGCCTTCCGGCTGATGATGCGACGCATCGTCGCCGAGAAGCGGCTTCCGTTCGATCCCCTCGTGCCCAACGCCACCACGCTGGCTGCGATCGACGACGCCAATCGCGGCGACCTCGACACCGTCGACTCTGTCGAGGAATTGTTCGCCACCCTACGCGACGGCCGTGACGACGACTAGAACGATCCGGCTGACCCGTCAGTTCAAACGCGGCTACCGCCGAGAACTCAAAGGGCGGCACCGACATACCGTCGATGCCGCCCTCGGCATGATCGTGCAAGCGCTCGCTGCCGATCAGCCGCCAGATCCCCGGTACCGCGACCACGCGTTGGCCGGATCCTGACAAGGCTGCCTCGACTGTCACGTCCGGCCCGATCTCGTACTCATCTACCGCAAGCGCGGCTCCGATGTCCTTGAACTCATCCGTGTTGGTTCGCACGGCGAACTGGCGCTGTAACCTGAAACCGAACAGTGATTCTTCTGTCCGAGTTCGCCGACTCCTGAACGGCTGACCAATCAACCGCTCTGGGCCGCAATCAGGATTCCTTGCCAACGGCTCGCAGGCGTGCCACCCCTTCCCTGCTCCGCCATCCGGGGCCTCCGCGCTATCCCATCGGCCTCGCCGAGCCACTCGTACAGCGCCATACCGGCAACATTGTCGTCACGATGACGCCGGATTCATGAGGACTGCCCGCACTACCGTCCGGCAGAGGACCCTGGAGCCGGCGCGGTTCTGCGGCCTTTCCGGCAGCCGGATCGAATGCAAGGCGAGCTGAGCCATGGACGCGCGGCGATCGACAGATGTTCGAAGTTCAGCGTCGAGGGGAATGGGATGGCCCCGATCGAGGAACCTGATCTCGGCCGCATCCTCTCCTATCTCGCAACCCACTACGGCGTCGACCGCCCCAATTTCCCCAAACCGTGAGTGCGCCTATGTCCAAGTCTTGCGGGCGGGCGACTTGATCTCGATCTGCTCGCACTCCTCAAGCGCCTCCGAGTAGTGCCGCACGCCCGGCGGATGGCGCCAGACGTCTCCCGGTCCTGCGACGAACTCCTCGTCGCCAATCCACATCTTCAGCTTGCCGGACAACAGGGTTGCCACCGACTCGTGGTCATCGTGCTGATGCACGGGATCGATCAACCCCTTGCCGCGCAAGATCCGCAGCATGACGAAATTCTCGGTCACCATCAGCACCTTGACCGAGAGCTCGCCCTGTTCGGCGGCACCTTCGATGGCATGGATGCTTTCCTCGGGGATGTCGCGTGCGGCGCGGAACAGTGCGTCTACCGGCTTCATGATCCGATCTCGGGACTGATTCACGGGAGTCCTCCTCAATTCAGGTCGGGCTTCGATGTTGCGGGACTGGAAGCGCGAGCCGTCCACCGGTGGCGGTTCGGCAACCGTGGCCGCGCTCCCGGGGTCGGTGGTCGATATCGGTCAATGAAGCTGACAAATGATCGATGTGCGGCTCATGCCGCAGCTCCGGCAAGCAGACAATCATCCGTGAGAGGGACGACGGGGCTGAGGTCGCGGTGATGCTGGTAGTCAGGGCGCTGGTGGCGGGTCAGCGCGTTCGTGACCGGGTTCAAGATGAGCGAGAAGATCATGCGCGGCCACGGCGACATGTTGATCGACGAGCCGTGCACGAGGGTGTCGCCGAAGATGAGCGCGGTGCCGGGCGGACCCTTGGCCGCCACCAGGCCGCCCTCGACAATGAGTTCCGCGACGGTGTCGTTGTCCACCACCCACAGTGGGTAGCTGGTCGTCTCCGTGTCGAGCGTCGCCGGCGCCGGCCCGCGGCGGTGCGACCCGCGAATGAACACGAGCGGGCCGTTGAATTCGTTCACATCGTCGAGAAAGATGTGGAGGTTGAGCGCAAGGGGCTCCGGTACCCCGTCTTCGCTGTGATGGGTGGCGAAGTCGTAATGCCACTGCCATACGTCGCCGGAGAATGCTTCCTTGCCGTTCACCTTGACCTGCTGCACGTAGAGATCGTCGCCGAGGATTTGCATGGCCGGCTCGACGAGACGGGGGTGGCGGGCGACGCGCGCGTAGACCTCGCTTCGAAGGTGCAGGCCCATGGCCGTGCGCACCGCATCGCTCTCTCTTTCGCGAAAGTTCTCCGGCCGGCGCTCGGCGAAGAGCCGCGCCAGCTCCGACCTGAGCGTCTCGACCTCCGCCGCCGAGAACAGCGACGGAAGGATGAGGAATCCGTCGTCCTCGTATCGCGCCAACTGGGAGTCCCTAAGTCTCACCGCTGTGCCCTCCGGTACGCTGCTTCCCTCCCGCTACGGATCTCGCACTGAGCCACTACCGGGCCGGCGCCGTCAAGCCGCCCGCCTCGCTGATGACCCATTCCCGGAACGCCGCGGTCATCGGCTCGTCCGCCGTCGCCTCCGGGCCCACGAGGTAGTAGCGCAGGCTCTGGTGCATGCTGAGATCGAACGGCTTGACGAGGCGTCCTGCTTCGATGTCGTCGGCTGCGAGCACACTGCTGGCCAGCGCGACCCCCTGGCCGGCGAGCGCCGCGTCCATCATCAGGCTGTAGCTGCCGGACCCGAACTGGGGGCCCTGGATCGGGTCGACGTTCTCGACACCTGCCGCCCGCAGCCACATCGCCCAATCCGGCCATGTCGGCGCGTTCGGGGCCCAGTCCTGGCGCAGGAGCCGATGCCATTGCAGATCTTCCGGATGAACGAGCGGATGCGTGCCTTCGAGCAGGGCCGGGCTGCACACCGGGAACACCTCGTCCTCGAACAGGACATCGCATCGTAATCCCGGATAGCTACCGTCGCCGTATCGAATCGCGAGGTCCACCGCCTCTCGAGCGAAATCGATGACCCGGGAGGTCGCGTCCAGTCTGATCTCGATCCCGGGATGCCGCTCCCGAAAACGATCGAGACGGCGCACCAGCCATTTCGCCCCGAAGTTGGGCTCGACGCTGACCGTCAAAGGCCGGCGCACGGTGCGCCGGTAGAACGCCTCCATGGTGCGCGCGATCTGGTCGAAGCCGTCGCTCACGCCCGGCAGCAGCGCTTGGCCGGCGACGGTGAGCTCAACGGATCGATTCAGGCGCACGAAGAGGGTTTCGCCCAGGTAGGACTCGAGCGTGCGCACCTGTTGCCCGACCGCCGCGGGGGTGACGTGAAGCTCCGCCGCCGCCCGGCTGAAGCTCATGTGCCGGCCCGCTGCCTCAAAGGCTCGGAGCGCGTTGAGAGAAGGAAGGCGCCG
>JAKZYK010000310.1:0-5145 GCA_047514485.1 Gammaproteobacteria bacterium | reverse complement strand
GAGCCGGGATCGCATCCGATGACGTCGCGCACGCGCTCGGGCCGAGCGAAGGTGAGCGGTGCGAGCACGCCGTCGGTCCGCCCCGCCTTGACCGCGTTGAGCTCGTGGTCACCGCGCAGAATGAGGGCGACGAGGCCCCCGTCTTCGCCTTCGACGAGCAGCGTCTTGATGCAGCGCTCGGCCGGGATGCCGAGAAATTCGGCGAGTTCCGCGATGGAATGGACCCCGGGGGTGTCGACGGCGCCGAGCGCTCGGCCCGGCTCGGAACGCGCCTCGCCCGGCGCCGGGCACGGGACCAGCTCGACGTTCGCCGCGAAGCCCCCGGTGGAGAACGCGATGGCGTCCTCGCCGTAGTCGGCGAGAACGTGGAACTCCTGCGATCTGCTGCCGCCGATCGCGCCGGAGTCGGCATCGACCACGCGGTAGTCGAGCCCGAGCCGTTCGAACGTCCGGCAGTAGGCGTCGTGCATCGCGAGATATGACCGTTCGAGACCTTCCGCGCCGAGGTCGAACGAATAGGCGTCCTTCATGATGAATTCGCGCGCGCGCATCACACCGTAGCGCGGGCGGATCTCGTCGCGGAATTTCGTCTGGATCTGATAGAGGTTGATCGGCAGTTGCTTGTAGCTGCGCACCTCGCGACGCGCGATGTCGGTAATAACCTCCTCATGGGTCGGGCCGACGCAGAAATCACGTTCGTGCCGGTCCTTCAGGCGCAGCAGCTCGGGGCCGAAGTTGCTCCACCGCCCGGACTCTTCCCATAGCTCGGCCGGCTGGACCGCTGGCATCAGGACTTCCTGGGCCCCGGCCGCGTTCATCTCTTCGCGAACGATGGCCTCGACCTTCCGGAGCACGCGGATGCCGAGCGGCAGCCACGTGTAGAGACCCGAGGCGAGCAGACGGACCAGACCGGCCCTGAGCATCAGCCGATGACTGACGATCTCGGCTTCCGCCGGCGTTTCCCGCATTGTCGCGAGAAGCGTCTGCGTGCATCGCATTGGCGAGACTCCTTAGGACTGTGACCGATCGAATTTCATGCAGGCGGCTCTGCCGGTTCGACGCCGCGAAACGTCGACCAATGCCGTCCGTCCGGCCCGAACGCGGCTATCGTAGTGGCTGCATGTGCGCGACGCTACTGCCGGACCCGGCGTAGCCGGAACCGAGCTCTCTGGATTCCCGCCCCCGCTACCCGATTTCGCGGGCATAAGCTTCACGGGGCGGGGATCCACAAGTCATGAACATTTCGTCGTCAATTTTGCACAAGACATCATCGATTAGGAGGCCAATTCCTATAGAATCTTGACCCGCCGTCGTTTTTTCAGCTAGTTTGCAAGCTGGTCGTGTGGTGTGTCCGGAGCCCGCCCCCGCGGGCTTTTTTTTCATTCCGGAGGGAGGTTGGAGGTGGAGCTTTCAGGGTCGCAGATACTCATGCAGTTCCTCAAGGACGAAGGGGTGGAGTATCTCTTCGGCTACCCGGGCGGAGCGGTACTCCACATCTACGACGAGATCTACGCACAGGACGACGTCAAGCACATTCTCGTTCGCCACGAACAGGGCGCGACCCACATGGCCGACGGCTATGCCCGCGCCACCGGGAAGCCCGGCGTGGTGCTCGTCACTTCCGGGCCGGGCGCGACCAACGCGGTCACCGGCATCGCGACCGCACACATGGACTCCGTTCCCATGGTGGTCATCACCGGACAGGTCCCGACCCACGCCATCGGCAGCGATGCATTCCAGGAGGTCGACTGCGTGGGGATCACGCGGCCCTGCGTGAAGCACAATTTTCTCGTGAAGGACGTCCGGGATCTCGCCGATACCCTCAAGAAAGCGTTCTACGTGGCGACCACCGGACGGCCGGGCCCGGTCGTCGTCGACATCCCCAAGGACGTGACCCGGCCCGATCTCAAGATTCCATACGAGTATCCGGCAACCGTGACGATGCGCTCCTACAACCCGGTCACGCGGGGACACCCGGGACAGATCAAGAAGGCGCTCGATCTGATCCTGTCCGCGAAGTGTCCCATGATATACACCGGCGGCGGCGTCGTTCTCGATGACGCCGCGGACGAGCTTGTCAGGTTTACACGCACGCTGGGCTACCCCATCACGAATACGCTGATGGGGCTCGGCGCGTACCCCGGAACGGACCCGCAGTTCATCGGCATGCTCGGAATGCACGGGACGTATGAAGCGAACATGGCGATGCATCACTGCGATGTGCTCATCGGGATCGGGGCTCGATTCGACGATCGGGTGGTCGGCGACGTGAACAAGTTCTGCCCCGGAGCGCGCATCGTGCACATCGACATCGATCCCGCCTCGATCTCGAAGACGGTCAAGGTGCACGTCCCGATCGTCGGCTCCGTCGGCAGCGTGCTTCGCGAGATCAACGAGCTGCTGGAGGGATCGAACCGCCGTCCGGACGGGCAGGCGCTCGCGGACTGGTGGGAGCGCATTCATCGCTGGAAGTCGATCGACTGTCTCGCGTACTCGCATTCCGACGATCTGATCAAGCCGCAGTCGGTGGTGCAGAAGCTCTACGAAGTAACGGGCGGCGACGCATACGTCACGTCGGATGTCGGGCAGCACCAGATGTGGGCGGCGCAGTTCTACCTGTTCGACAAGCCGCGGCGGTGGATCAACTCCGGCGGGCTCGGAACGATGGGATTCGGAATGCCGGCCGCGCTCGGGGTCCAGCTTGCCTATCCCGATGCCCAGGTGGCGTGCGTCACCGGGGAAGGCAGCATCATCATGTGCATTCAGGAGCTCTCGACCGCCAAGCAGTACAACCTCCCCATCAAGATCGTGAACCTCAACAATCGCTACCTTGGCATGGTCCGGCAGTGGCAGGAGTTCATGTACGAGAACCGGGAGTCGCACTCGTACCTGGATTCCCTGCCTGATTTCGCGGCGCTCGCAGAGAGCTTCGGGCACATCGGGATGACCATCGACAAGCCGGCGGACGTGGAGGGCGCGTTGCGCGAGGCGTTCGCGATGAAGGACCGTCTGGTGTTCATGGACTTCATCACCGATCCGGCCGAGAACGTCTATCCGATGATGATGGCCGGGAAGGGTCACCACGAGATGGTGCTCTCGCAGCAGGCTCGTGAAAGAGAGCTCGCTTGAGCTTCGGAGCATCCATCCTTGCGTCACATCATCTCGCTTCTGCTCGAGAACGAGCCGGGCGCGCTGAGCCGCGTGGCGGGGCTGTTCTCCGCTCGCGCCTACAACATCGAGTCGCTCTCGGTCGCGCCGACCGAGGACGAGACCGTGTCCCGGATGACCCTGGTCACTTCGGGCTCGGACGAGGTCATCGAGCAGATCACCAAGCAACTGAACAAGCTCATCGACGTGGTCAAGCTCCAGGACATCACCGGGGACGCGCACGTCGAGCGCGAGATCATGCTGGTCAAGATACGGGTGGCCGGCAGCGCGCGCGAAGAGGTCAAGCAAATCGCCGACATCTTCCGCGGCCGCATTCTCGACGTGACCCAATCGACGTACATCATCGAGATTACCGGTGACGGGGCCAAGCTCAACGCCTTCATCAACGCTCTCGACCGGAAATCGATCATCGAGCTCGTGCGCTCCGGATCCCTCGCGATCGGACGCGGGGAGAAGGGGCTCAGGCTCTGACCGCGGCGGCGGCTCGGGGGTACTGCGCGCACTGCGCGGCCGGAATCGCCTGTTTCGATAGCTCGGCATCGGATCTGCGTCGAGGGCGAAACGACTGCGTCCGTCCCAGTCGTCGCATGGCGGTCAGAGCGGATTCGAACCGGCCCGCGCTCGATCGTGCCGGTACAGTATCGTGCTCCTGAGTCCGTCGAGGCTCTCCCCCCATCGAAACGGAGACGACTGATGGCTGTCACCGGGTTGACGAGTTCCGATGAGCTCATGTTGCAGGGCCTGTACTGGTGGGATATCGCCACGTTCTTTCGCTGTCCCGTCGAACGTGATCCCGGCAACTGCGACATCGCTCTCGTCGGGGTGCCGCACTCGACCGGAAACGGCACCACCGAGCGCGACCAGCATCTCGGCCCCCGCGCGGTGCGCGACGTGTCGGCGATGGCCCGGCGCGTGCACATGGAATTCGGAATCGACCCGTGGGAGCGGGCACGCATCCGCGACATGGGCGATGTCCCGCTGCCGGAGGCCAACGACAACGAGGCGTGCATCGAGCGCATCACCGAGTTCTACCGTGCGATCGACGCCGCCGGGGTGCGGCCGGTCTCTGTCGGCGGCGACCACTCCATCACCGGCGGAATCATGCAGGCCATCGCCGGCGAAGGTGCGCATCTGACCGGCGGGAGAAAGGCGGTATTCCTGCACTTCGACGCCCACACCGATGCGTACGAGCAGGTCCCGCACTTCCTCGGAGCGGTGAAGTCCGCGGCCCATTGGGCGAGCTACCTCGTGCGCGACGGGTACATCGACGCCGGCCACAGCGTGCAGATCGGCATGCGGGGCAACCCCCGGACCCTCGACTGGCGCAAGCCGAGCGAGGAGCTCGGCTACGAGGTCGTCACCATGGACCGCTACCGCGAGATCGGTCCCGAGGCGACTATGGCGCTCATCAACGAGCGGATCGGCGACGCCCCCCTCTACATCACGTTCGACCTGGACTGCCTGGACCCCACGGTGGCACCGGCGGTCGCCAACCTCGAGGCCGGCTGCGAGGGTTTCAGGATCGACGAGGTGATGCGGCTCCTGCGCTGCGTGCGCGGCAAGAATGTGATCGGCGGCGACGTCGTCTGCCTGATGCCGACCAAGCATCACCCGAACCGGATCACGGCGCACACCACGGCCGCGATCATGTTCGAGATCGTCAGCCTGATCGCGGACGGCCTTTCGGGATAGTTCGAGATCGTCGACCTCGTCGGGGACGGATTCCCGGGATGGTTCGAGATCGTCCACCTCGTCGTGGACGGTTTTCGAGGGGATGGCCCGCCGTCGCGCTACCGCCCCGGCTGGCCGCTCGCGGTCCGTCGGCCGTCCGGCCTGCTTCCCGCTCTGGCACGGATTGCCCCAATGGTGGTGTACTCACGGGTCTGTCCGAATCCAGGACGAATTGCCGATGACCACTTCCCATTCCGAGCCGCGCCGGTGGGGCATCACCAACGACTACGGACCGCTCCGGGACGT
>JAKZYK010000309.1:0-4415 GCA_047514485.1 Gammaproteobacteria bacterium | reverse complement strand
ATGCCGCCCGCCTCGTACGGGTCGTTGAGGACGACGACGTCCCCGGGCGCGATGTCGTTGCCGTACTTCCCGATCACCGCCTGCATGGCATCCGGGATCGAGCCGAGATGCAGAGGAAGGCTGAGCCCCTGGGCGATCATCCTCCCGTTGCGGTCGCAAAAAGCGCTCGACAGATCCATGGTGTCCTTCATGATCGACGAGTACGCGATGCGCACCACCGTGAGCACCATCTCGTCCACCACCGATCCGATCGCATTCTTCACGAGCTCGAGCCGAACCGCGTCGTAGGACATGTTGCGTTCTCCGGTAGAAGGCCGGTGTCGGGGCCGGTCGAGGTTCAGGTGGTCAATCGTCGGGGCGGACCGACCGGCCGCGCCATCCCAGGTACCAGGCGATCCCCTGCACCGCGACGACGACGATGACAGCGCCGAGGAGCACCTTCGAGGTCGCGCTGTCGACGAAGATCGAGAAGTCCCCGTTCGAGATCGTCAGGGAACGCCGGAAGGCGAGCTCCATGCGGTCTCCGAGCACCACCGCGAGCAGCAGGGGGGCGACGTCGAACCCGAGCTTGCGCAGCACGTAGCCGATCGCCCCGAAGATCGTCATCAGCCAGATCTCCATCGAGCTCGCGTTCACGGTGTACACCCCGACGATGCTCACGAGGAGGATCATCGGTCCGAGGTACGCGTAGGGCGTGCGCAGCAGGCTCACGAACACCCCGACGAGCGGCACGTTCAGGATGACGAGAATGACGTTCCCGATGTACATGCTCGCGATCAGGCCCCAGAACACGTCGGGATGGTCGTTGATGAGCTGAGGGCCCGGCTCGATACCATGAATCATCAAGGCGGACAGGAGGATGGCGGTCGCCGGAATCGCGGGAATGCCGAGGACGAGAAGCGGGATCATCGCGCTTCCGGTGGTCGCGTTGTTCGCCGTCTCCGGCCCTGCCACGCCTTCGATCTTCCCGGTCCCGAAAGCCTCCGGCTCCTTGGAGAGCTTCTTCTCGACCGCGTACGAGACGAAGGTGGACACGACATGCGAGATCCCGGGAACGATCCCCATCAGGAATCCGATGATGGTGCCGCGTCCGATCGCGGGCGCCGAATCCCTGAGGTCCTTTGCGGTGGGCACGAGGCTTCGCAGCGTGGGGCGCATCGGCCGGATCGACGCAACATTCTCGAGGTTGATGAGGATCTCGCTTACGCCGAAAAGCCCGAGCGCCATCGCCACGAAGCTGATCCCGTCCACGAAGTGGAGACTTCCGAAGGTGAAACGCGGATGCGCCGTCAGGCCATCGAGCCCGACGGTTCCCAGGATCAGCCCGACCACGATCATCATGAAGGTCTTGAGCGTCGATCCGGAGCTCACGAAGCTCATGACGATGAGCGCGAGCACCATGAGACTGAAGGTTGCCGAGGGTCCGACGGTCAGCATGAGCTCGGCGAGGGGCGGCGCGAACAGCATCAGGCCGAGCACGCTCACCGTGCCCCCGAACCAGCTACCGAGCGCCGCGATGACGAGAGCGGGGCCGGCGCGGCCCTTCTTCGCCATCTCATGGCCGTCGATGCAAGTGATCACGGAGGCCGCCTCGCCCGGGATGCGCACCAGGATCGAGGTCGTCGATCCTCCGTACATCGCACCGTAGAAGATCCCGGCGAGCATGATGATCGCGGCCTGCGCGTCGAGCTGGAACGTCAGCGGCAGGAGCAGAGCGAGGCCCGCGAGCGGCCCGAGCCCGGGAAGCACTCCGACGACCGTGCCCCAGAGCACCCCGACCACGCAGTAGAAGAGGTTCGATGGGCTGAGGGCCGCCTCGAAGCCCTGCGCGAGGTAGCCGAACGACTCCACGTCAGATCCGCATGCTCGAGATCCGCATGCTCACGCCCCGGTCAACGGGAGATGAGGCGTCCCATCGGCAGGGTCACGCCGATGAAGCGGTCGAAGAAGTAGTAGAAGCAGACGACCGCGACCGCGGCCGAGACGATCGCGCGCCACCACCCGCGGCGCGCGAGGGCAGCAAACAGGACGGCGAGAAACGCGCCCATCGTGACGATGAAGCCGAGCGCCTCGAGCGCGAGTGCGACACCGCACAGGGCGGCGACGGCAATCACGATGTTCACGTGGCCGAGGGCGACCGTATCGCGCTCGAGGCCCGGGCGCGCGAACTGCCACGCCACGCGCGCCAGCGACGCCACCGCGAGCATCACACCGAGGGCGAGCGGGAAGACGCCCGGTCCGGGAAGCGTGTAGCTCCCCATCGGCATTCGCGAGGCCGCGAACATCACGTAACCGGCCAGTGCGGCCAACACCAGGCACAGCACGATCTCGCCTGTGCGGGCACTCACTGTGATCGTGGCCCGGTCGTTCACGGAGCGGCCGGGCGTGACGCCCTCGTCTCCTTGGCGATCGCGCGTACCTCGTCATCGGTGAGGACGCGCCGCTGCGCCTGCATTCGCTCCTTGACCCGCTCGAGGATCAGCTCGACGAGGCCGGCGTCGACCTTCAGGCCGAGCGCTTCGAGCTTGTCGAGCATCGTGTAGGGACCGCTGTCGAAGGTCACGTCCCAGCGGCGTTCGTTCCCGACCATGGACGGCTCGATGCACCAGTGGATCAAGGGGTCGACCTTCAGCTCCTGGATCACGAACTCCGTCCCGCCCCAGTTGAATACCTCGCGGCCGGTCACGGGATGGTTCCACGCGATCTCATAGCCGACGATCTCCTCGGCCAGACGCGCGAGCGGGGTCAGCTTCGACAGGTCGATTCCGGTCTTCACGCCGTACAGGGCGTTGAGCGCCATCGTCGTCGCCGCGAGATCCGCCTGGCCCGACGCCGAGCAGTAACCGTTCACCGACACCTCGAGCACGCGTGCACCCGCCTTGGCCGACTCCAGGGCGGTCGCCACCGCGAGGTCGAACATGTTGTGGGTGTGCACGCCGACCACGGCGTCGGGCGCATGCTCGCACACGAGCCCGACCATGAACGCATACGCCTCGGGCCCCATGCCGCTGCCGCCGTCGTAGAGCATGATCTCCGGGGCGCCGGCCTCGTGCATCGCGGCGGAGTACGTCGCCACGTACTCGTCGGGTGCGAACGAGATCTGGTTGATCCCGACCGAGACGCGCACGTCGTGCCGGTGGCCGGCCTCGACGAGCGGCGTCACCCGCCGGATCTGGTCGTGCACGTCGCGCACCTCTCGCGCCTCTACCCGCAGGCGCACATCCCCGGCTCGATGCGCCGGTACAATGACGTCTCGAACTGGAAGCACCTGCCAATCGCAGCGCCAATCGCGACTCGCTGGACTTCGGGTTCGGTGGCGACCCTGAACCCTCGCCTGCGACGGGGCAGCCCGTTGGCAGGAAACGGAGGTCCTCTCATGAACAAAGGGATGAGCAAGCATGAGCTCCTTTCCCGAATTTCGATCGACGCGAACGTCTGCTTCGGAAAGCCATGCATTCGGGGACATCGAATTTGGGTGTCACTGGTACTCGACCTTCTGGCCAGCGGATGGACGGTCCGTGATCTCATCGAACAGTACCCCGGTATTGAAGAAGCGGATGTTCTCGCCTGTATCGCGTACGGGGCGGAAATGTCTCGAGAACGCTATGTCGACGTGCCCCTGGAGGAATCGGCTTGAAGATCAAGCTCGACGCGAATCTCGGCAATCGGGGTGCGGAGATTCTGCGAGCAGCAGGCTATTCCGTCACCACAGTGGTCGAAGAAGGATTGCCTTCGGCCAGCGATGACAAACTGATCGAGGTCTGTCGTTCCGAACGCAAGTGCCTGGTCACTCTTGACCTGGACTTCGGTAACCCTCTGCGCTTCGACCCGTCGCGCCATTCCGGCATCGTCGTTCTCAGACTACCGCTCAGGTTCACGGCCGACGACCTCCGCGACGCGATTCGCACCCTTGCCGTCGGGCTTGCGGATTCGGTGATTGAAGGCAAGCTGTGGATCGTTCAACGAGGTCGCATCAGGGAGTATCACCAGGAACAGAGCGACACGTGATGGGTGCACCGCACCGGACGTCGGCGAGCGCTCGAGACGCGTGCGTCCGGGCAATCGCACCGCCGGCACGGGTATTTCGCGCGGTGCGATGAGCGAGACCGTCGATCCGGCAATCATCGGCGCGGGGCCGGCCGGCATGTCCGCCGCAACGGCGTCCTGTTCGTTTTCGCGCGAAGCCCGCAATGATGTCGTGCAGGCAACGACCGAACTCGGTCCGGTGGAGGTGGCAATCGACCTGCTCCGCACGTTCTAAGTCACACGCAACGTCGGCTAGAGGAAGGGGCAATCGGGGCCGTAGCGTGGGATGGCGTCGGTGACCGCGCGGGCGGGGCTCGATAGCCAGACCGTGCGCGGCCCGGACTTAGAATTGGGCAGGGGATGCGCTCTTCGCGAATCCGGTCCCATTC
>JAKZYK010000308.1:0-2615 GCA_047514485.1 Gammaproteobacteria bacterium | reverse complement strand
GCGCTGGAGTTGCTGCTGGCGACGAACCGTCTCGGCTACGACGACTACCGTGCATGGTGCGAAGGTCGACTCGAGACCCTGGATGCGGTTCTTGCGGATGGGAAGCGCGAGCTCCGCGCATGGCTCGAGGAGGCGAAGTCTTGGGCTGATGTGCTCGGTCTGGCCGCCGAGCCGGCGGTGCATCATGGCTGGGAGAACAACGCCGGAGCCGTTCTGGTCGCGTCGGCCGATCCCCGGCTGAATGCGCTGTTGAGCGCCCGGTTTCGCCACACCCGGGAGCATGGCCAGCTCGACCTCTTCATCGACAGTGCACAAACCGCGGCGGTCACGCACGCGATGAGGTCCGATCGAGTGAACGGAGTCTGGCCTGCTTGGGTCAAGTTGTGTGCGCAATCTTCGAGAAGGCGCCAGAGTGGCTGCTGGTCCATTGGGGATCGCTCCCAGATGTAGCGGTCGAAATGCTGAAGCAATTGATGGTGTCGCGCAAAGATATCGGCGAACAAACTGGGCATATGAATTTCCGTCCACGGAAACGGGTCAACTCCAGGAGTGGACGCCCCCGACCCACGGCGTCACAGTGCGCCAAGGAGAAAACGCACGCTGGGTGCGTCCAAGGGCAAAGGGGAGCGTCCAGGGAAGCACCAAAATCCGTGGGGTCAAAGTAGCCGACATCGACGGTTGAACGTCCAAACGTCGACCTCGAACGCTCGCTCGCCCTTCAGACGGAAGACGGTCTCGCCGTTTGACCCCACGGATTTTGGTGCTTCCCGGTGAGCTCGTCACGACGCACCGTGCGCTCTTCCCCGTTGGCGAGATCGACGAGAACTTCATCGAAGGCCCCCGGGCTTCCCGTGGTCGATGAATCCGGCGATGGTCACCGGCTCGCCGGCGAGCATCGCCTGATCACCGACTCGCCATTTGTGCAAGGACACGGGAGCGTCTCGCTGTCTGCCTACCGCGCCAGCCGAGGCCACAGTGGGAATCGCCAGCGCGGGACGGTGAGCTTTTGGCCGAGGAAGTTCTCGACCGCGCGTGCATCGAGTACAAACTCCGCCGCGCGGCTCTCATGCTCGTGCAGCATGTAGGTGGGCAGGTCCCGCCACTCGAAATCCGGGTGCCCGAAGCTGTTCGTGCCGACGCGCACCCAGATCTTCTCTGCCTGCGCGAACCATCCCTCCGTGTCCGGAGGCGGGCGCGAGGAGTGGCGCCGGGCCGCGTCGAGGAGGCTGCGCAGTTGCTCGCGAAGGGCGTCGTACCGGGTCGATGCGTACGTCTCCCATGCAAGGGGCTGCGCCCACGCGGCGTCATGACCACAGTCGGCCAGGAGCTCGGAGAGGATCTGCGAGGAGAGCAGGAGCCAGTCGGTCTCGTGGACGTTGGAGTGAAGACGCTCGAGGACCTCGTGGACGTAGCGCCGGTACAGGTGCGTGGTGGGCTCGATCGAGGAGAGCTGATTCGACATCACGATGCGGCTGCTCTCGTCATCGCTCGGAAGCGAGGCGGCGCTGTAGATGAGGAGGCACCGCTTGGCGATCTCGTCGGGGAAGCTCCCCATCTTGGCGTTCATCGACAGGATGGTGCACGGCGCCTCGTCGTGGGGCGAGAGCGTCTCGTCCTTGATGTACTCGGGGGCATGATTGCGAAAGCGCGTCCAGCCGACATCGTCGAAGAACGCCGGCATGCGGCGGTACGAGGCGTCGATCGCGCGCAGGTGCTGGGTGGTGAGCCGGGTGCGGATGGCGCCCGGGAAGTGCTCGGCGAACATGAACTTCCCGGCGATCTCGACGAGCTGGGTCTTTCCCGAGTTCGACTTGCCGAAGACGATGCCGACCCGTGGGAAGCGGATGACGTCGCGGCCCTCGAGCGAGGCCTGGCGGCGCAGCGTGCAGATGAACGGGGAGAAGAACATCCAGCACAGGAAGATGAAGTAGTCGCGCTGAAGCTTCTCGATGCGCCCACGGAACGCCGAGCGGTAGGCGTCCCAGAAGGCAACGAGCGCCGCGGCATCGTCGCGCACCTTCGTATCCTCGCTCTCGAGCGGCCACGGAAATCCGCACACGGCCGCTTCGCGTGTGGCCAGGTCGAGGGAGAAGGTGGGATGCACCGGGTCGAGGCGGCGGGTCTGGCGCCGGATGAGCCCGGAGAAGCGTTTTCGCACCGAGTCATCGAGCTTCAGGGTCGGGGACGGGGACCGCTGCGCCTCTTTCGGCAACGCTGGAAGCACCACGTCGTAGAGCTTCTCCACCCGTCGGCCCCGATCGACCGAGTCCCCGGATTCGGCGGGACGCGCAAGCTGGATCACCTGCGCGCCACGCCCGAGGGTGAGGACCGGCGCGGCATCGGCCGATAGTCCCCCGTGCGGGTCGAGCCGTTGCTCGGCAAGCGCCGCGAGCGGGACATCGGCCGAGGCGTGGTCGCGCACCTCCAGATACTGGCGCTCGAAGTGCTCCCAGGCGCGGTCATCGCGAAAGCGGATGAGCACCTCGTGCTGATCGCCGAGCAGCGCCGAGGTCGAGAAGTTCGCCGAGCCGGTCAGCACGCACCGATCACCGTCGGGTCCGTCGGAGAGAAGGAAGATCTTCGCGTGCGAGACGTGGCCTTCGACCACCCGGACA
>JAKZYK010000307.1:0-7608 GCA_047514485.1 Gammaproteobacteria bacterium | reverse complement strand
ATCGTTTCCAGCGCGCCGAACTCCCGGCGGATGAAATGCAGCCGTAGTGGGTGCTCGGTGGGCGCTTCCTTCACCATGCCCCACTCGCCAATCGCCTGAATGATGAAGGGAATGTTCTGATAGGGCTGGATGTCCGCGGCGACGATCCACATGATGCGGCGCATTTCCGCGCGGAGCCATGGGTCGTCGGGCAGCATCGGGCGGTGTCCGGTGGCACCGATCGATTCCTCGAGATAGTCCACGATCGGTCCGGACTGGGTCATCTTGCGCCCGTCGGGCAGCAGCAGCACCGGGATGCGCCCTTCCGGGTTGAAGGCAGTGAGGTCGGTGGTGCCGAGCTTCTCGGTCTCGGGATCGCCCTCGGGCATCGTGAAGACGGGGATGCCGCGGTGGTCCGTTTCGAAACCCGTGCTTACAAGCTCGACCAATGAAGGCGCAACGCCGCGACATCGCAGATAGAGCGTCACCCGCATCGAGGCGCTGCTCGCCGGGTGGTAGAACAGGCGCATTCGTCCGCCTTGCAACGCAGTTTCCATCGGCATGTCGTGTCTCGTCTCCCCGGCGTCGCGGGCTCTTCGGTCTGGCGCCCTATCGTATCTTGCCGTCGGTGCCGTCGGTGCCGTCGGTGCCGCCGGTGCGGCCGGTTTCCTCATCCGGCATCCGAAGTGACGGCGAAGCACGTCCCGGGCGCGACCGAGTCGAATCGGGGCCCGAATTCAGGCGACAGGAGGATCGGTTTCGCTCCTCGGCCAGTCGGGCTCGAAGCCGAGAATGGCGCAGTCGGCGGTCAATCGGGGATTGAACAGCAGGTTGTGCCAGAACGTGGCTTCGCGCAGGGGGTTGTTCCGCGACAAGCGTCGCACGGTGCAGTGCACGTCGAATCGCTGGCTGAACTGCTCGAATGCGAGCCGGCACTCCCGGTGGTCCAGGAGCGTCGCCGCGGTTGCGGAGTCGGGCGGGAAGCTCGCAGTGAGAATGTCGGAGAACTCCCGTGCGGACTGGTAGTACCGCTCGGCGAGGAACTTCAGGCCGCTCTCGCGTCGTTCGGCCGGATCGTGGGTGCGGCGCGCCATGTGGCGAAGCTCCATCGTCACCGAGTGCTCGGGGCGCTTGCAAAGCACGGTGACGATGCGGGCGACGGGAGTGTTGGCCTCGGCCGCGAACACGAGCGGCATCATGCCGCTCGTCGGGCACCCATCGTGGCTGCGAGTCGCGATCTGGCGGATTCGACACTGCCAGCCGATAAAATGGTCGCGCAACTGCTCGTTGGCGCGGTCGAGGCGCACGACGTTCGAGTCGGCCTGCATTCGGCGCTATCCGGGTGCCGAGATCACTGCGATATCGCGGGCGGGATTGCGGTCATGCGGCCTCGCTTCGCGTCCCTTCGGATACTTCCGGATGGCTGAACCGCCGGTCGTGCTGAAGACTCGGGATCCGGCTGCGGGCGCTCGCGACGCTCTCGATATCGACGGTCGTGACGACATACCCCACACCGTCGCCGCCGTCGGCGAGCACTTCTCCCCACGGTGAGACGACGAGAGAGTGGCCGTAGGCGGCTCCGCCGCCCGGCACGGCACCCACCGCACATGGAGCCACGACCACCGCGCCGTTCTCGATGGCCCGGGCACGGTTCAGCACGTGCCAGTGCGCTTCACCCGTCACCTTGGTGAAGGCGGCGGGCACCGCGAGGATTTCCGCGCCGGCCTGCGCCAGGTCGCGGTACAACTGCGGAAAGCGAAGGTCGTAGCAGATGGTCATGCCGAGCCGGCCCCAGGGCGTGTCCACCACAACGGCCTGTTCGCCGGGCGCGACCACTGCGGATTCGCGGTACTGCTGAGTGGGCGACAGGTCGACGTCGAACAGGAATATCTTGTCGTAGCGGGCCCGAATGTCGCCCCGATCGTCGATTGCGTAGCCCCGGTTGACGAGCCGGTCGCCGGGTCCGTCGACCGCGATGGAACCGATCAGCATCCACACCCCGGCGTCGGTCGCGAAGCTGCGCAGGGCGTCGAGCACAGGATGCTGCGCCTCCGGGGCGGTCGGTGGGGCGAACAGGCCATTCTCGCTCTTCAGTCCGCCGCAATACTCGGGGAGGCACACCAGCTCCGCCCCGGCAGCTACCGCATCGCCGGCGAGCCGGCGCGCTTCCGCGATGGCTTCGTCGAAGGTCGCGAGCGGTCTCGTTTGCAGACAGCCGATTCGGACTTCACGTGTCACCGCTATTCCCCCACAGTTTTGCATTCACCTCGGAAGCGGGGCCATTCGGAAGCCGTAGCTTCAATGAGTCGAGCGTCACCGGCTCTCTCGCGACCACGCCAAGCGTAACGCACGCACGAATGGGGCGAAGACGCTCGTGCTCCCGGGATGACCTCGCAAGCCTTCTGGATGCCCCGCCTCAGAACTTCTTGTATGCCTCGCGCAACTGCACCATGGGGTGGCGCTCCGACATCTGGAACTTGATGAGCAACTCGCGCGCGATCATGTCGCGGTCCTGCTGATTGTCGGGCAGATCAATGTCGTCCGGAACCCGTACCCAGCCGTTGATGTTGCGGTCGAACACCGCGGCGTGGCCCTCCTCGTAGCCCATGTGCACGTCCTCGAGCCAGTTCAGGTCGTCCCAGCCCATGAGCTCGATGTATCGCTCGAGGAAGGGGGTCAGGCGATCGTAGTCGGGGACCAGATTGACGTCGTAGCGATAGCCGATGTGCTGGCCGATCTCCTTCTCGCGCTCCGAGTCGAGTCCGTCGCCCGAGATGAACTGATCGACGCTCTTGATCTCGGAGCCCTTGTAGCTGCTGCCTGCCATGAGTCTCTCCCGTCGCGCAGGTGGATGGGTGGATTCGTCCTGGAGGATGTCTGCCGCCTGCGCCGTGCAATCTCTTCCGGCGCGCGGCGGGTAGATGGACCCGAACCCCGTCCCGCACGCCCTTATAGATGATGATAATCCTCGATGCCGACCGTGTAATTGGTGCCTGCGAGAGGGACGCCGGCTATCGCCGATGCCTCCATCGTCAGCGCGGCGAGGTCCTCGGGCTCGAGACTGTGGATGTTGGTCTTCCCGCAGGCGCGCGCCATCATCTGGGCTTCGATGGTCAGGGTGTGCAGGAAGTTGTAGACCCGTACCGCCGCCTCGTCCGGGTCGAGCCGTTTACGCAGCTCCGGGTCCTGGGTCGCGACCCCGACCGGGCACCGGCCGGTGTGGCAGTGGTAGCAGTACCCGGCCTCGACCCCTATCTCCGTCTCGTAGTCGGACTCCGGAATGTCCTTGTTGCAGTTGAGCGCCATCAGCACCGAGTGCCCGATTGCAATGGCGTCCGCTCCGAGCGCGAGCGCCTTGGCCACGTCCCCGCCGTTGCGGATGCCGCCGGCGTAGATGAGGGTGATCTCGCCCCGCTTGCCGAGATCGTCGATGGCCTTGCGCGCCTGGCGGATGGCGGCCATCCCGGGCACGCCGGTCTCTTCGGTCGCGAGATGGGGCCCCGCGCCGGTGCCGCCTTCCATCCCGTCGATGTAGATGGAGTCGGGGTCGCACTTCACCGCCATGCGGACGTCGTCATAGACCCGTGCGGCGCCGAGCTTGAGCTGGATCGGGATCTGCCAGTCCGTCGCCTCGCGGATCTCGAGGATCTTCAACGCGAGGTCGTCGGGGCCAAGCCAGTCCGGGTGACGCGCCGGGGAGCGCTGGTCGATGCCGGCGGGAAGGCTGCGCATCTCCGCGACCTGGTCGGTGACCTTCTGGCCCATCAGGTGTCCGCCGAGTCCCACCTTGCACCCCTGGCCGATGAAGAACTCGCACGCATCCGCGAGCATGAGGTGATGGGGGTTGAACCCGTAGCGCGACTGAATGCACTGATAGAGCCACTTCGTCGAGTAGCGCCGTTCGTCGGGGATCATGCCTCCCTCGCCCGAGCACGTCGCCGAGCCCGCCATCGTCGCGCCGCGGGCCAGCGCGGTCTTCGCCTCGTAGGACAATGCGCCGAAGCTCATGCCGGTGACGTAGACCGGGATGTCGAGCTCGATCGGCACCTTCGCGCGCGGGCCGATGACGGTCTTCGTGTCGCATTTCTCCCGGTAGCCCTCGATCACGAACCGGGTGAGGGTTCCGGGGAGAAACGTGAGATCGTCCCAGTGCGGGATCTTCTTGAACATCGAGAAGCCGCGCATCCGGTAGCGCCCGAGCTCGGACTTGATGTGGATGTCGTCAATGACTTCGGGGGTGAAGATGCGGCTCTGCCCGAGGATGCTCGTGTTGCGCCTGACCTTCGATCCGACACCGGGCTCGGGCCGCGGTGCGGTTTCGCTCTTCGCCATCTGCGTTTCTCCCGTGTCTCGTGCTTCCGGGTTCCGGAGCACGAAATCGTTGCCTTGTCAGAGAATCAGCTTCTTCTCGGTCGGCTCGAGGTTGTCGTAGTTCCAGAGCTGCTTGCCGGCGACGATCTTCGTGAAGTGATCGACGCCCTGGGCCGGGAGCAGCTCGTACTGCCGGAGCTTGCGCGTGAGCCAGGCCTTGTCGATGTCGGTGAGCTCGGCCGGCACTGCGTCGACTCCGAGGTCACGAATCTTGCCGCCGATGTAGATCGTTCCGTCGTACATCGAGTCGCCGAGATTCTTCCCCGCGTTCCCGCACACCACCATGCGGCCGCGCTGCATCATGAAGCCGGAGAACGCGCCGGTGTCTCCACCGACGATGATGGTGCCGCCCTTCATGTCGATTCCGGTCCGCGACCCGACCGACCCCCGGCACACGAGATCGCCGCCCCGCATCGCGGCGCCGAACGTCGAGCCGGCGTTCTTCTCGATAAGGATGGTGCCCGCCATCATGTTCTCGCCGCACGACCACCCGACGCGGCCATGAATGCGCACGTTCGGGCCGTCGATGAGACCGACTGCGAAGTATCCGAGGGAGCCTTCGAAGATCAGGTTCAACCGGTTCAGGATCCCTACGCCGAGCGAGTGCTTTCCGCGCGGGTTCCTGACCACGATGGTGCCGTAGCCCTCGTTCATGGAGGCGCGCAGCTTTGCGTTGACCTCGGTCGAGGTCAGTGAATCGGCATCGATCTCGATGCGCTTGTTGTAGTCGACCTCCGGAGCCCAGGGATAGAGGAAGCGCTCTTCCTCCTCGGGGCGGAAGAATGCCTGTTGCGTCCGGCCCGCGAGCTGCTCGGTGTGCATCCCCATCTCATAGGAGCGGTCGTCCTGGGGCTTCATGCCTGCCATACCCGGGTCTCCTCATCGTAAGGATCGGAGGTGTCGATCTCCTCGGGAAGGATGGCGCGGATCGCGACCTCCTCGGACGCAAGGGCGATGAGGTCGTCGCTCTCGTAGAGCACCAGCGGCTTGGCCGCCATCGTGTCCTTCGCCATGCCGAGCTGGTCGCGGGTCGCGACGAGATACGTGAAGACGCCGTCGATCTCACGGACCGAGCGCTCCAGCGACTCATCGAGCGCCACGCCGTTCGCGAGGTTGTGCGCGGTGTACACCGCGAGCAGCTCGGAGTCGCAGTCCGACACGAATCGATGACCCTTGCGTTCCATCTCGCGGCGCATGAGCCAGTAGTTCGTGATCTGGCCGTTGTGGACCACCGCGACGTCGCTGTAGGGGAACGCCCAGTACGGATGCGCCGAGCGGATGTCGACATCCGATTCGGTCGCCATACGAGTGTGGCCGATGCCGTGCGTGCCCTGGAATCCGCCGAGGTCGTACTGCCCGGAGACGACGGCGGCGTCGCCGAGGTCCTTGACGAGCTCCAGTGCGCCGCCCATAGAGAGGATCTCCGTGCCCTCCACATCCTCGATGTAGCGGGCGAGGTGCTCCATGTCACCGTCGAACGAGACGACATAGCGCAGGGCGTACTCCGTGGACGCAGCGCGGTCCTTGACAATGACGCCCTGCTCGGCAAGTCGGCGATTGATTTCTTCGACGCGGCCGCGGATTTTGGCGTGGATGTCGAAGCCGGAGGCCATGTCCTCCTGCTCCGCGACTTTGAACCGCATCACGTAGTCGCCCTCGGCCGGCGTGCCGTAGATCGCGAACCCGGTGGAATCGGGTCCGCGATGCCGGAGCGCCTGCAGCATCGAGGTCATCTCGGCGCCGATGCCGCTCACGCCGCCCCGGTGAATGACTCCTGCAATTCCGCACATGTCGTGTCTTCCATCAAAGGGTTGCAAAGGCCGCAGGAGGCGGCGCCTCCCGCGGCGGTCCTCGCCCGCCGCGCCACCGTGAAGGCCGGCACGGCGGCGGTTCCGTCAAGGCAGACAGTCGAGATAGGTGTCCATGTCCCACTCGGTGGTGGTGTGGAGAAACCGCTCCCATTCGTCGCGCTTGTATTCGTCGAACAGGCGGTGCATCTCCCCCGGCATCGCCGACTTGATGACCTCGTCGTTCTTCAGGGCGTCGAGTGAGTCGCCGAGGGTCATCGGCAGTCGTTTGACCTGCTTGCCCTCCTCCATCGCCTGGTAGATGTTGCGATCCTCCGGCGGGCCGGGGTCGATGTCGTTTCGAATGCCGTCATCGGCCGCCTTGATAATGGCGCCGGCCATCAGGTGCGGATTGACCATCGAGTCGACTGCCCGGTACTCGAAGCGCCCCGGTGCGGAGATGCGAAGGCCCGTGGTGCGGTTCTGGTAGCCCCAGTCCGCGAAGACGGGCGCCCAGAATCCGGTGTCCCACAGCCGCCGGTACGAGTTGACGGTGGAGCAGCCGATCGCGGTCAGCGCCGCGAGATGGGTGACGATGCCGCCGACGACCTGCAGACCGACCTTGCCCGGCATCTGCAGGTCGTCGGTGTCGGGCATGAACGTGTTCTCGCCTCCGGACAGGTAGGTGAAGTTGTTCTCCATCCCCGGCAGCGCCGCGCGGTCCTGGCCGAGGGTCTTGACCGACTCCTCGCCGCCCCGCCAGAAGCTGATGTTGTGGTGACACCCCGATGCCGACACTCCCATGAACGGCTTCGACATGAAGCACGCGATGAGGTTGAACTCGCGCGCGACCTGGGCACAGATCTGTCGGTACGTGGTGAGCCGGTCCGCGGTGCGCAGGGGGTCGTCGAACATGAAATTGAGCTCGAGCTGGCCCGGTGCGTCCTCGTGGTCGCCCTGGATCATGTCGAGACCCATCGCCCGTGAATACTCGATGGCCCTCAGATACACGGGCCGCAGGCTCTCGAACTGGTCGATGTGGTAGCAGTACGGATTCGAGAACCCTCCGTCGGGCTTGCCGTCCGCGCCGCGCTTGAGCCACATCATCTCCGGCTCGGTGCCGTGGCGCAGATGCAGCCCGCCGTGCTCGGCCTTGAACTGCTCGTGGATGCGGCGGAGGTTGCCACGGGAGTCCGAGGTCAGGAACGCGCCCGGCTCCTTGCGCTCTTCACGGTTGCGGAACAGCGTGCACCACAGCCGTGCCACTCGCTTGTCCCACGGGAGCTGGCAGAAGGTCTCCGGCTCCGGGATACCCACCAACTCTTTGTCTTGCGGACCGTAGCCGAGATATTCGCCGTGGCGATTGAGGAAGAGGTTGACCGTCGCGCCGTACACGAGCTGGAAGCCCCTCTCGGCGATGCTCTCCCAGTGATCGGCGGGTATGCCCTTGCCGCAGATTCGGCCGGTGATC
>JAKZYK010000306.1:0-3455 GCA_047514485.1 Gammaproteobacteria bacterium | reverse complement strand
CCGCCCCGGTGACTACGAGGACCTTGACCGGCATCGCGCGTTCTCGTTCCTCGCTCGATGTTGGCACAATAGCGCGATTTCGGAGAGCCCATGATGCCAGAGAGCCCCGTACCGATCGGCCGCGAGGTGACGTTCACGAAGACCATCAGCGAGAGCGACGTGTACCTCTACGCTGGCATCACCGGCGATTTCTCGCCGAACCACGTCAATCAGACCTACATGGAGCGCTCCGCGTGGGGGCGGCGGATGGCGCACGGCGCGCTCCTCGTCGGATTCGTCTCCACCGCCTCCACGATGGCGATCGCGGATACGCGCGACGGCGCCGAGGAGACCCCGGTGGCGGTCGGGATGGACCGGGTGCGCTTCCTGAAGCCGGTCTTCATCGGCGACACGGTCACGGTGTCGTACCGCATCGACCGATTCGACGACACGAAACGGCGCACCTTCGCGAAAGCCGAGGTCACGAATCAGGACGGCGAGCTCGTCGCGGTCGCGGACCATCTGCTGCAATGGGTGAGAAACGGATAGCGGGGTCCGATGGTGGGAGCCCGGGCGCGCCTTGACTCGTGCGCGCCATCCTGCCGGCGAAGACGACTCTCGGCACAACGCTTGCCGGCGGGCAGCTACTCCCGCCTCTGCGACAACATTGTCAGGAGCGTGAAGCCGGAAGGGCGTCCACGCCTGAAACACAGGCCGATGGTTCCCGCTTGCGCGGGAATGACGGATGGAGAGGGGTGAGTACTCATGCCGGCGGCTGATTACTCCTGCCCCTCGATGGCGATCGGCGCGCCGCGGTCCATCGCCTCGAGGATCGCGAGCGTGGTGCGCAAGGTGCGTAGACCGTCTTCGCCCGACACCCGCGGCCCATGCTCTGCGCGCACGACCCCGCAGAAGTGCCGGAGCTGGTCTTTCAATGCCGCGCGCGGACCCGCGGCCAGGATCCGCGGGCGAATCGCCTCGTACCAGCTTGCCGGGACGCCGCCGTCGTGCCGCCAGAGATCGAGACGGGGCAGCGCGAGCGCTCCTTCGGTGCCGAGGATGCGGTAGCAGTTGCGGCCGGTCGGCGGGATCAGCGGATTCTCGCCGGTACCGAGCTCCCAACCCCACGGCGACGGCGACGCGTCGGACGCGAGGAGGGTCCCGACCGCTCCGCTCGTGAACCGCAGCGTGACCGCGACCGTGTCCTCGACCTCGTGGCCGCGCAACCGCGAGCCGCCCTCAGCGTACACCCGGGCGACGTCACCGCAGAGATGGCGCAGCAGGTCGACGTCATGGATCAGATTGATCAGCGCCGGCCCCCCGCTTGGGCGGCGACGGCGCCAGTCCACATTGAAATACACATCGTGCTTGCGCATGGCCCAGAGGCACTCGACCGCGGCGAGCCGGCCGATCCGCCCGCTCTCGATCGCATCGCGCGCAATCTCGATCACAGGGTCGAAGCGGCGGTGATGGCCGACCGCAAGCACGACGCCATGCGTCGCCGCCGCATCCACGAGGGCGCGGCCCGACTCGAGGGTGTCGGTGATCGGCTTTTCCATCAGCATCGGCAGCCGGCGTTCGGCGCACGCGATGCCGACCTTCGCGTGGCAATCGTTCGGGGTGGCGACGATCGCGCCATCGATCGACTCGCGGGCCAGCAGCTCCCGGTAATCGCGGTAGAAGCGCGCGCCGTGGCGCTCGGCGACCGCGGCCGCCGCTTCCCGCGGATCCGCGACCGCGACCACCTCGCACTCGGGCTCCTCGCCCGCAAGCCCGAGATGGCGCACACCGATATCGCCCGTGCCGAACAGCGCCAGTCGAACCGGATCGCTCATATTCGTGTCCTCCGCACGTCCCCGTGCACGGCGGAACCGAGGGTCGCCGCACCGATCGGGAACATCCCCGATCGCGGCGCGCGGACTATTCGGTTTCCCTGTGCGCTCTGTCAAACAAGACGGGACACGGGAGCAGTGACTCGATATCCGGAGCTGTCCGGATTCCGGTCCGTCGTGGATCCTTCTCACCCCGCTTCATCTCGGATCCCTCGCTATCCGGCCCGCGCTCTTGGCCGTTCGCATCGGGGACGGTTCCGATTCCGCCACGCGGGCGATTCGATTTCCATGTACGCTTGCGCCGGACACCGGGGCCCGAGCATGGCGGACAACCGAATTCACGAAGCCGGCCGGCGGCTCGGAGATGTAGGGTTCGCCGCGACCACCGTAACGTTTGCCGCCTGATGGCAGTGACGACCCCACGGTCGATGCGGGCCGGACCCGTGGTGCCGGCGCGGTGCGCCATGATCGATGTCGCGTGTATCGGCTGATGTTCGACTTCTCCCCCGACGAGACGACGCGGCGGCTGCTCGACACGGTGCGCAGGTTCGTCCGTACCGAGCTCTTTCCGATCGAGGAGGAGGTCGAACGCGAAGGCGCACTCGCGCCGGAGCGTGCGGCCGGGATCTTCGGCAAGGCCAGGGCGCTCGGGCTGTACGCGATGAACATGCCGTGCGAGCTCGGCGGCGGGGGCTTGAGCGCGGTGCAGATCTGTCTCGTCGAAGAGCAGTTCGGCCACACCAAGGACATCCTGATCCGGCGCGCGTTCGGCAACGCCTATGAGGTGCTGCTCGAATGCCGCGGCGTGCAGCGCGAGCGCTGGCTGGCGCCGGTGGTACGGGGAGAACGGGTCTGCTCGATCGCGATCACCGAGCCGGGCGCCGGGTCCGACGCAGCCGGCATCCGCACCCGCGCGGCCCGGGACGGCGATGGTTGGCGACTGAACGGCGCCAAGCACTTCGTCAGCGACGGGCTGTTCTCCGACTTCTTCGTCGTCTCGGCCGTGACTGACCCCGACGCGGGCGGGCGCGGGATCTCGCTGTTTCTGGTCGACAAGGCGTTGGACGGGGTGCGGGTGGGGCGCGATCAGCCGATGATGGGCCTCGTGGGAACGAGCCACGTGGAGCTCTTCTTCGACGATGTCGCACTCGGACCCGAATGCCTGCTCGGCGACGAGGGCCGGGGGCTCGGGCTCGTCTTCAACACCCTCGGGCGCATTCGGCTCGCCCACATCGGTGCGCGCGCCCTCGGCCTCTCCCGGCGGCTGCTCGACACGATGACCGACTACGCCAACGAGCGCCGGCAGTTCGGCCGGCCGATCGGCGAATTCCAGCTCGTCCAGCAGATGATTGCCGACAGCGCGATCGAGATCGCATCCGCCCGGCTGCTGATGCTGCACACCGCGTGGCGCATCGATCGGGGCGAGCGGGCCCGCGAGGGGATCTCGATGGTCAAGGTGCAGGCATCCGAGTCCCTGGGGCGGGTTGCGGACCGGGCCGTACAGGTCTTCGGCGGCGCGGGCTACTGCAAGGACCAGCCGATCGAGCGGATCTACCGCGATGCGCGCATCTTCCGGATCTACGACGGCACCTCCGAGATCCACCGCGGCATCATCGCCCGCGGCCTGCTGGCGCAGGGCGTCGA
>JAKZYK010000305.1:0-5655 GCA_047514485.1 Gammaproteobacteria bacterium | reverse complement strand
ACGCTCTCCTCGCTCTGAGAGGGCGCATAGCGAGCGGTCCCGGTCAGCCGCGCGAAGTCCGCGACCTGCGGCGGGCGCCAGTCGTGGAATTCCCGGGAGAGCGCGCCCCGGATGGTGCCGACGTTGGCCCGGTTGACCGAGCGATGGACGTCGTTCGCCGCATTGGAAAACGTCATGGCGTTGAGACGCGGTACCAGCAACGCCGCCGCCGCGACTGCATCTACCGCCTCCTCGCGCTTGGAGACGTGCCGGGTGACTCCTTCGAGCTCGATCACGAAGTTGAACGCGCCCGCGTGCAGGGTCAGCGCAGCGAGATCGGTGGGCTCCCCGTTCACGAAGTAGTCGGCACGCACCCCCTGCTCGATCGCGCGCACCGTGCCGATGCCCCCCTGAAGCTCGCCCACGACGTAGGTGAGGATCACGTCTCCCGCGGGCCGCAGGCCGGACTTGACCAGGGTGCGCACGGCGCAGAAAAAGGCCGCGTCTCCCGCCTTCATGTTGGATACGCCGATGCCGTAGAGGCAGCCGCCGTCCACCACGGCGCCCCAGGGGTCGGCGGTCCAGCCACCGGCGGCCGGGTTGGTATCCAGATGCCCGTTGAACAGCAGGCTCTGGCCTCCGCCGCGGCCGGCGAGCCGTCCGATGGCGTTGACCCGTCTCCCCGTCACCGGCTGGAGCGAGGACTCGAGGCCGATCTCGCGCATCGCCCGTTGCATGAACACTGCGAGCTCGCGCTCGCCTTCGGTCTCGCTGTAGCTCTTGTGCCGGACCATTTCCTTGAGAAACTCGATGCATGCCTGCTCGTCCACCCGCTTCAGGAGCACTTGTTCCACGGTCATGTCGATCCTCCTCCTTCTTCTGTCGCTTCCGTCGCTCCTCCTTCCCAGGGGGAATGGTTGAAGCGCCGCCCTTCATGTGCCTGCCCGATCTTGCGCTGGAATTCGCCGAACAGATCCAGGATGTTGGCCGCAGTCGTCGCGTCCAGCGCCGAGGCACGTTCATCGGACAGGATGAGCTCTGGCCCGCAGGCGAAAGCTGGCGCGAGGACCGCGCGTCGGTCGCGGTGGCCAGCAGACTGAGCGTCACCGTGCCGGCCACGGTCGGCGTGATGATCCGCCGCCGCAGCGAGAGCCGCGCCGCGAAGTCCGCCCACGTCATGTAGAGATCGCTCTCGCCCGCGGCCCGGATCACGATGACCGGGGTCAGCACGACACCCCCGATGGAGAGAATGGCCTGCTGAAAACCAAGACCGAAGGAGAGCACGGGCGGTGGACGCTCGTTGGGTTCGTAACGGATCTCCTTGTCCGGGCGGGCGGCTGTGTTGCTCATCTTGAGAAGCCTGTTTCAGCTCGACTCGGCCATGATGCGGGAGTTCGCGCGCAGACCGTTCACCCGCGGCGGTCCGATCGTCATCCGGAAGTCCGGTGCTTCTTCCGGCGTAGATGCCATTCTGCAAGCGAACACCGATGCGTGGTACCCCGGAAACATATGTTGCATGGTCGCCACCGGGTAGCGACTCAGCGTGAGTGCGGCGCGGCGCTCCAGAGCGTCCGAGCGAGACAGCCCGCGTTGACTCCCCCTCTGTACGCTGCCAAGCTTGACGCCATGAACCTACGGCGCGTCTCGAATTACTGGTGGTGGCCCGGCTGATCGGGCGGCCCCGTTTCGCGCGCAATTCGGTATCGAGGGCCGCCACCGAGAGGTGGACGGCCCTTTTCTTCGTCTGAACCCCCATCCCGCCCTCGGTCTCGGCATTGAAGCATCCACGCATCCATTGGAGATGGAATTCGAGCGATGAACGACAGCCAAGCGAAGACATACTTGAGCGCTGGGGGTGTCGCGATCACGCGCACCGCCCGGCTCGAAGCCCGCGAAGACGCGATCGCCTCGCTCGTCGGAACGCTCGACGAGCGGCTCGGTGTGCTGCTCACGTCGTCGTTCGAGTATCCGGGGCGCTACACCCGTTGGGACATCGGTTTCTGCGACCCCGCGCTCTCGTTCACGGGCCGGCAGCGCGGCTTCGAGATCCGGGCGTGCAACGAGCGCGGCGCGGTGCTCCTCCCCGCCGTCGCGTCGGCGCTCGAGAGCTGCGACGCGGTCGCGACCCTCGATGCGGACGCGCACACCGTCACCGGAACGGTGCGGCTCTCCGAGGAGTGGTTTCCCGAGGAGCTTCGCAGCAAACAGCCGACCCTGTTCTCGGTGCTGCGCGCGCTCATCGAGCTCTTCCGCAGCCCCGAGGACGGCCATCTCGGGTTCTACGGCGCATTCGGCTATGAGCTCGCGTTCCAGTTCGACCCGATCCGGCTCGCGATGCCGCGCGACGAGAGCGAACGCAACCTCGTACTCTTCCTGCCCGACGACATCCTCGTCGTCGACCACCGGCGCGAGGTCGCAACCCGCTATCGCTACGAGTTCGAGGCAGGAGGCAGGTGTACCGATGGCCTCGCGCGCACCGGCAGCCGGACTCCGTACGTGGCCGCCGGCGCGGTCGAGCGGGACTGCGACCACGCTTCGGGGGAGTACGCGGCGACGGTGCGCGAGGCGATCGAGGCGTTCCGGCGCGGCGATCTCTTCGAGGTCGTGCCCGGCCAGACGTTCTTCGAGCCGTGCGCCACGCCGCCCTCGGTGCTCTACCAGCGGCTCCGGGAGCGCAACCCCGCCCCCTACGGCGCGCTGATGAACCTCGGAGAGCAGGAGTACCTGGTCGCCGCCTCACCGGAGATGTACGTGCGGGTCGAGGGCCGGCGCATCGAGACCTGTCCGATCTCGGGAACAATCGCGCGCGGTGCGAACGCGATCGGCGACGCGCGCCAGATCCGCGCGCTGCTGAACTCGGAGAAGGAGGAGTCCGAGCTCACGATGTGCACCGACGTCGATCGCAACGACAAGTCACGGGTCTGCGAAGCAGAGAGCGTGCAGGTGATCGGGCGCCGCCAGATCGAGATGTACTCGCGGCTGATCCACACCGTCGATCACGTGGAGGGGCGGCTGCGCGAGGGCTATGACGCGCTCGACGGCTTCCTCGCCCACACCTGGGCGGTCACAGTCACCGGGGCGCCCAAGCAGCACGCGATCCAGTTCATCGAGGACCACGAGCGCTCGCCGCGGCGCTGGTACGGCGGCGCGATCGGATTCCTCGGGTTCGACGGCAACATGAATACCGGGCTCACGTTGCGCACGGTGCGGGTCAAGGAAGGGGTCGCCGAGGTGCGGGCCGGTGCGACGCTGCTGTTCGGGTCCGACCCCGACGGCGAGGAGGCGGAGACGCGGCTGAAGGCGTCGGCGCTGCTCGACGCGATCCGGCGCGGCGATCACGCGCCGGGGCCGCGGCGGGTCGAGACCGGCGCAGATCGGCCCGGCGCCGGCCGGCGGGTAATGATGGTCGATCACGATGATTCGTTTGTGCACACCCTCGCCGGCTACTTCCGGCGCACCGGCGCCGCGGTGGTCACCTACCGTGCGGGCTTCCCGCGCGGCCGCATTGCCGAGGAGCGTCCGGACCTGGTGCTGCTCTCGCCGGGTCCCGGTCGCCCGGAGGATTTCGGTGTCGGCGAGACGATCGATGCGGCCCTCGCGGTCGGCATCCCGCTGTTCGGGGTATGCCTTGGGCTGCAAGGCATCGTCGAGTATTACGGCGGGCGTCTCTCGGTGCTGCCGGCGCCGATGCACGGCAAGGCGTCGATGGTCAACGTACGCGGGGGCAGGATCTTCGAAGGTCTGCCGGGGCGGTTCGAGGGCGGGCGTTACCACTCGCTCTACGCCGACCGGGACACGTTCCCCGATGCGCTCGAGATCACCGCCGAGAGCGACGAGGGGGTCGTGATGGCGATCGAGCACCCGGGCCTCCCGGTCGCGGCGGTGCAGTTCCACCCCGAATCGATCCTGAGTCTCGACGATGACGCAGGACTTGCGATAGTGATGAACGTGATGCGGAGGCTCGGGTGATGGAACTGATGCATCGCACCGCCTCGTTCCGATTGCGCCGGAGACCTATCGATAGTTGGTATGCCGTAGCGGAGTTCGAAGGGCGGCACGCATCGCGTTCTGTCGCCCGACTCGTGTTCCACGATGCCGGGATGGGCGAGGAGGCGGTGCCCCGAGCATCGGCGCGGCGGGGATTCGGTGTCAGGACGATCCGGGGTCCTTCGACGCCTTCGCCTCCTCGAAGTGGCGGATTGCGTTACGGATGGATTCGGCAACGTCGAGATACAGCCGCGAGGGGCGACCGATCTCAAGGCACTTGGATTCACATTCGATCCGGCGTCCCGGCCGTCGAGTGACGCGCAAGTCTCGTCAGATGCCCTGCGACGGACACGTCCGCGGACGCGCAGACGCGGCGTATATCCAGCCTTCCAACCGAGCCAGTGCAAGCTCGTCCGGTTGCGGGTGACGGAAGCTATCGTCGTCCCGCGCCCAGGAGGCCGCGCCGACGGCCGCGACCACAGCATCCAGAAAGTCGTCGTTGGCGTGGCAACCCATGTGGACCGAGTCCAGATCGGGCAGCGGGATTCCGGATGCGGTGGCGAGGGCCCCGGTGATTTGCTCGCGCAGCTCCGCGGAGCGACGCCCCTTCTTGTAGCCCTTGTAGGGCAAGCCGACGGCCTTCAGGAATGCGCCGGGCATCAATTCAAGCAAGGTGACGGTTTGGGCAGACCCGGTCGGCGGTTCGAGGGGCGGGACGTGCCACCGCTGCGGGTCGTTCTCGTGCCAGCGGTGCAACAGGCGGATTCCTTCATAGGTCATCGGAACCATGTTGGGGTTCGCGACGTGGAGGGGGGAGTAGCTCTCGGGAAAGTGTCGAGCATCCCCCGAGCGCTTGAGCTCGCCATGCTCGGCTACGAATCGATTGCGGGCCTCCAGCAAATCGCCGGCGGTCATACCTGAGACGATCTTCCAAAGATCGGGCATGGCGCGGGGCGAGAACTTCGGCGACAGATGGGCGACGAAGTCGGCCGGCACGCCGAACGGGAAGTCCAACGCGGCAACCGCCGGCGTAGGGATGGTGGCGAGAAGCTCGTACAGGTCGGCGCGGCGTGCTGGTTGCACGCTGTCCAGCCGCAGCGCTCCGCTTGCGTCCAGCCGGCCCAGGGCCACCCAGGTGTTCCGGTCTTCCCGGTGCCCGCTGAAATCGACGCCGACGATGGTAGTCATCGGAACCCGGACGACGGCGGCGTTACTCGCGCACGATGGAGCGAAGGCCCGAATCGAGCGTACCCTCGGCCCGCCGCTCCAGCTCTCGTCTCGAGGCGCTGCTGATCGGGTGCTCGATGACCGCGAACGGATAGTCCGGCATGCCGAGCGCGCGCCGCATCTCGTCCGCGGCGGACACGAACCGGTCCGTCATGATTCCCAGCGCGGGGACCCCCAGGCGTTCGGCCGCAATCGCGTCATGCAGACTGCACGACGAGCAGCTTCCTCAATCCCCGACCCCGGCGATCGCGGCGTCCCACTGCGCGGCTTCATCCATGATCGCCCGTTCGGCGGGAGCGCTGAGACTGGCCTTGATTCGCTGCACGACATCAGCGACCCCGTAGCGGGTGCGGAGCACACGCTCCAGATGCGCGAAGAAGTGGGCCGTCCCTTCCTTGCCGTTCGAAATGATGCCGACGGTCTTGCCGCGCAGGTCCCGGAGCCGGGGCGGGCGAACGAATC
>JAKZYK010000304.1:0-4967 GCA_047514485.1 Gammaproteobacteria bacterium | reverse complement strand
GCCCAGAAAATCGCCAGGACGATGCCGATCAGCATCACGAGACCGGTCGCCGCCCAGATGTATGGAATCAGTACCTCGCCCATGCGTTGCACTCCCGAGTCGTCAGCCGCCGCCCTTCACCAACGCTTCCGGCGGGGGGATGGGATGGTTCGGCGAGCCGGGGTTCGCCTTCAGTCCGAACAGAAAGGCGACCAGGAGGTCGCGCTCGCGGTCCGGCAGCACGCGAAGGTCAGGGCCCAGACTACCATCGTGGGCGGTGCCCGGCACCAAGGCGGCGGGCTCCTCGAAATAGCTCGTGAGCCACGCCTGCGTCCGGCGCGTTCCCTCACCATCGAGCACCGGCGCGACACCGATTTCCCCGACCCCCAGAGCACGGTGGCAACTGTTGCAGCCCATGCCCCGGTACACGGCGTGGCCCTGCAGGCCTGCTTCCGTCCACTCGTAGTAGTCGCGTGATCCGTCACTCCAGACCACACCGATGGGCTTGCGCCTCCGTTGCCCGATTTCGCGGGCACAGGCTTCACGAGGGCGGGTTCTGTCGGACATGACATCACTCACGCCGAAGCCGGGCACGAATGGCCCGCCACGCGGCCGCGGCTCGGGGCCTATAATCCGTGCCGGCCGGATCGAGCCAAATCCAGGACATCCCGGTGCGACCGACGGAGCACGACAGCGACAACAACTTGCTTTTGGAGACCGTCAACTTGTCGTGCTCTCGCGGCGATCGGTTGCTGTTCGAGGATCTTGCGATATGCATTGCGGCCGGGGAGGTCGTTCAGATCCATGGCCCCAACGGCAGCGGCAAGACGACGCTCCTGCGCATTCTCTGCGGCCTGCAGCCCCCGGTTGGCGGACATATTCGCTGGCGAGGGCGGGAAGTGTCTCCCGGAGCGCCGGAGGTTCGGGCCGAAATCCAGTACATCGGCCATGCCAGCGGCGTGAAGCTCGATCTCACACCGCGAGAGAACCTCGACATCGCCATCGCGCTCAGCACCCGGCCAACCGGGACGACAGCGGGCGCCGCCCTCTCCCGTCTCGAAATCGGCAGGTTCTGCGATGTCACCGTACGCACCATGTCGGCGGGCCAGCGCCAGCGCGTGGCACTGGCCCGCCTGCTCACCTGCCGGGGCGTACTCTGGGTGCTCGACGAGCCCTTCACCGCGCTCGATTCGCGCGGTGTCGCAATCATCGACACGATGCTGGGTGAACATATCGAAGCCGGCGGCGCCGCGGTGATCACCAGCCATCATCCGGTCGCGCTCGGCAGGGTGAATCCCAGGCTCGTCCAAATCGACAAGTACACGTGAGCCCGTTCACCGCAATCGTCCGCCGCGACCTGATCCTGGCGGTGCGTCACCGCGCCGAAGCGGCGAATCCGCTGCTGTTCTTCCTCATCGTGGTCGCGCTCGTTCCACTCGGACTGAACCCCCGCCGAGAGACGCTGGAGCTCATCGCCCCGGGGGTGTTCTGGATCGGGGCGCTCCTCGCCACCCTGTTGTCGCTGGAGCGGATGTTTCGCACGGACTTCGAGGACGGCTCGCTCGAGCTCATGCTGATCAGTCCGTATCCACTGCCGCTCATCGTGCTGGCGAAGATCGTCGCTCACTGGCTGGTGACGGGACTGCCGCTGCTGGCGGCCGCGCCGCTGATCGCGCTGCTGCTGGGGCTGCCGGCGAAGAGCCTGCCGGTGCTCCTGGCGACACTCGCGCTCGGGACTCCCACCCTGAGCGCGGTCGGGGCGATCGGCGTCGCACTGACGGTAGGGCTGCGCCGCGGCGGGATGCTGTTGTCCCTTCTCGTCCTGCCGCTCTACATTCCGGTGCTCGTGTTCGCTTCGAGCGCGGTGACCGCCGCGGCCGACGGGCTCCCGGTCCTCGGACAGATCTACGTGCTCGGGGCACTGGCCGCGCTATCGTTCAGCCTCGCGCCGCTCGCCGCGGCGGCGGCGCTGAGAATCTGCCTGAGCTGAGACGGAACCGACATCCAATGTGGGCCTTTCTCCATCGCTTCGCGTCACCGCCGCACTTCTACCGGCTTTCCGGACTCCTGGCGCCGTGGCTCGGCTGGATCTGCCTGGGGCTGATGGCCGGCGGCCTCTACGGCGGCCTCGTCGCCGCCCCTCCCGACTACCAGCAGGGCGAGAGCTACCGGATCATCTTCGTCCACGTCCCGAGCGCATGGATGTCGCTGTTCATCTACGTGGTGATGGCCGGTGCCAGCGCAATCGCCCTGGTGTGGCGAATCAAGCTCGCCGAGGTGGTCGCGATCGAGAGCGCGCCGATCGGCGCCTCCTTCACGTTCCTGGCGCTGGTCACCGGCTCGCTGTGGGGCAAGCCGATGTGGGGCGCGTACTGGGTATGGGACGCGCGGCTCACCTCCGAGCTCATCCTCCTCTTCCTCTACTTCGGCGTGATCGGATTGCACGCCGCTATCGAGGACCGGCGCGCCGCGAGCCGCGCGGCCGGACTCTTTGCCATCGTCGGGATGGTGAACATCCCCATCATCCACTACTCCGTCGAGTGGTGGAACACACTGCATCAGGGTCCGACGGTGACGAAACTCTCGGCGCCGTCGATCCACGTCTCGATGCTGGTTCCGTTGCTGTTGATGGCAGTTTCGTTCAAACTCTTCTACGTCACCGTGCTGCTGATACGCGCGCGCTGCGAAGTGCTGGAGCGCGAACGCAACTCCAACTGGGTGCGGGAACTCATTGCGGGGTCGGAGTCCAATTGACCATGCTCGATTCCGTCGCCGACTTCTTCCGCATGGGCGGTTACGCCTTCTACGTATGGTGGTCATACGCCATCGTGTTCGTGGTGCTCGCGCTCAATCTCATCGCACCGTCCCTCAAGCTTCGCTATGTACGCCGTGCGCTCGCCCGCGAGAGCCACCCCGTGGACCCCGGCCGCGATGAACCATGAACCGTAGGCGGCAGAGGATGATCTTCGTGGCCCTGGTCGTCGCCGGGGTGGCGGCGGCGGCGGGCCTCGTCGTCGCCGCGATGGGCGAGAACATGCTGTACTTCTACAGCCCGTCCCAGATCAGAGCGGGCGAAGCGCCGAGCGGCCCGAGCATCCGGATCGGCGGGCTGGTCGTCGAGGGCAGCGTGCAGCGCGGCCAGGGGACCGAGGTCTCGTTCTCGCTCACCGACGGGGCCGCGACCGTCGACGTGAGCTATGCCGGAATCCTTCCCGATCTCTTCCGCGAAGGACAGGGAATCGTGACCTCCGGAGTCCTGGACGGAGGGGACACGCTCCGGGCCGAGGAAGTCCTCGCCAAGCACGACGAGAGCTACATGCCGCCGGAAGTCGCCGAGGCCATGGAGATAGCGAAACGGGGCGGGAAGATGGCGCCTCACGGCGCTGTGCAGGGCGGAGCGCGGGAATGATCGGCGAGCTCGGTCATTTCGCGCTGGTCCTCGCCTTCCTGGTCGCAACCATCCAGGGGGTGGTGCCGTTGCTGGGCGCGTGGCGCCGCAATCCGGCGTGGATGGCGGTCGCGGTGTCGGCCGCGCGGGCGCATTTCCTGCTGCTCGGCATTTCCTATCTCTGCCTGACCCAGGTGTTCATCGTCTCCGACTTCAGCTTCACCTACGTCGCGCAGAACTCCAACACCGCGCTGCCGCTCGTCTACAAGATCTCCGCGGTGTGGGGCGCGCACGAGGGCTCGATGCTGCTGTGGGCCGCCATCCTCGCGGGGTGGGGCTTCGCGGTGGCGACGTTCAGCACCTCGCTGCCCGTCGCGTTCCGCGCACGGGTGCTCGCGGTCATGGCGCTGGTGAGCGTCGGGTTCCACCTCTTCATGCTCCTCACATCGAATCCGTTCGAGCGGCTGCTTCCCGCACCCCTGCAGGGGCGCGATCTCAACCCCCTCCTCCAGGACCCCGGCATGGCCGGTCATCCTCCGCTGCTCTACATGGGCTACGTCGGCCTCGTGGTGCCGTTCAGCTTCGCGGTCGCCGCCCTGATTGAAGGCCGTATCGACCTTGCGTGGACCCGCTGGACCCGCCCGTGGACCACCGTTGCCTGGGCGTTCCTCACCGGCGGCATCATGCTCGGGAGCTGGTGGGCGTACAGCGAGCTCGGCTGGGGCGGCTGGTGGTTCTGGGATCCGGTCGAGAACGCCTCGTTCATGCCGTGGCTGGTCGCGACCGCGTTGATTCATTCGCTGGCGGTGACGGAGCAGCGCGGCGCGTTTCGCGCGTGGACGCTGCTCCTCGCGATCTCCGGGTTCTCGCTGAGCCTGCTTGGCGCTTTCCTCGTGCGGTCGGGGGTGCTGGTCTCGGTCCATGCGTTCGCCACCGATCCGGCGCGCGGGGTGTTCATCCTCGCGTTCCTCACCCTCGTGATCGGCTCCGCGCTCGTGCTGTATGCGTGGCGGGCGGCCCGGATCGCCGGCGGCGGCGACTTCGAGCCGTGCTCGCGCGAGACCTTCCTGCTCGCCAACAACGTGCTCCTCGTCGCCACGTCGGCGACGGTTCTCCTCGGGACCCTCTATCCGCTCCTGCTCGATGCACTGGGCGCGGGCAAGATTTCCATCGGGCCGCCCTACTTCGACTCGGTCTTCGTGCCGCTGATGCTGCCGCTCGCCGCGCTCCTCGGGTTCGCACCGCTCTCCCGGTGGAAGAGAGACGAGTGGCGGCGACTCGCGGTCAAGCTCCGGGTCCCGTTGCTCGTCGTGCTGCTGATTTCCGCGGCATTGGCGCTCGGCACCCCCGCAACGTGGGCGATGGCGGCGGGGACCGGATTCGCGCTGTGGATCGCCGCGGGCGTGGTGCTGGGGTTGCGGGATCGCCTTCGGGACCGCCACGGCGCATCGGTGCGGCGGGCACTCGGGCGCGGCTTCACGGGCATGACCCTCGCCCATCTCGGGGCCGCGGTGTTCATCGCGGGCGTCACCTGGACCACCGGCGCGGGCGTCGAGAGCGACGTGCGGCTCGCGCCGGGAGAGAGCGCCGAGCTCGCCGG
>JAKZYK010000303.1:0-7918 GCA_047514485.1 Gammaproteobacteria bacterium | reverse complement strand
AGCAGCTCGAGCTGGGTGTCGAGCTCGCGCTGGCGGATGGAGACGGTGGTGCGCTTCTCGGTGTTGTGCACCTGACGCCTCGCATCGGAGGTGATTGCGGTGATGACCTTCAGACCCTCGGCGTCGAACACGTTGTCCTTGTCGAAGAACTCCTTGGCACTCTGTTCCAGGGTGACGATGGTGACCTCCTCGAGTGTGAGGCCGTTGGCGTGGAAGCTCTCGACCACGCTCGTCTGGACCGCCTTGGCGAATGCGTCGCGGTTCTCGTGGAGCTCGCTCAGGGTCTTGGTGGCCGCGTAGCTGCGCAGGGCGCTGACGATCTTGGCCTCTAGGAGGTTGCGGACCTTCTCCGTATCGAAGGTGCGCTCACCGAGGCTGCGCGCTGCGGCGAGCAGATCCTCTTCGCTTCTTCCGACGTGTGCATACAGCTCGGTCACCACGTCGATCCGGATCTTGTCGGAGGTGAGCACCGCCTGATCGCGCGAGCGGCTGACGATGAGCTTGAGGGTCTCCAGCGATACCCAGGTGACCTCGTGGAACACCGGCAGGACCATCGCGCCACGGCCCAGGCATACCTTGGTGCCGAGATAGCCGGTGCGGATGAACCCCATGTTGGCGGGCGCCCGCTTGTATACCCAGATCGAGATGACGTAGAGAATCGCAATCAGGACGATCACGAGGAAGAGGAGGGTAATCAGAAGTTCCGCGGTCATGGTCGGTCCGTCTCTGTCTGGTCTTTGGCTTTGTGCCGGGCTCCGACGTTGTGAAGCCCGGCTCCGTCAATCGGCCGCCTCCGGCAACGATGAACGCGCCCAAGTGGGCTCACCGAAATCGTACGTGGGCAGTGGCCCGCGTGATCGCCGGAGCGATTCTCGTTTCTCCTCGGTGCCGGCCGCGTTCAGCTCGCGCGTATCGCCCGCCAGCACCACGCCGTAGTCCCGCTCCGCCGCTCCCGCGCTCAACAGCTTGCGGCGGACGTCCGCATGCACCCGGGCGGGGTCGCGTTCGAGCGGGTCGCCCCAGCCGCCGCCTCCGGCGGTGCGAAACACGATTTGATCGCCGGGGACGACCTTCACGTTGTCCACCTTGGATTCGAGCGGCGTCCGCCTGCCGTCGGCCCGGATCAGCCACTTCTCCGAGACCCCGCCGGGTCTGCCGCCGAGAATACCCCATGGCTGGGAGCGGTGGCGGTCGTCGTGGATCGAGATCTCCCCGGGCTCGAGGAGGCGGTAGACCTTCTCCACGCCGTTGCCCCCGCGGTGCCGCCCGGCACCGCCGGTGTCCGGGAGACTGGCATAGCCCTCGATGATCATGGGGTAGTAGCTCTCGAGGTACTCGCTCGGGATGTTCTCGAACAGCGGCCACCACGAGTGCCCGTCCATGCCGTCCCCGATCGGGCGTCCGGGGATCCCGCCGTAGAGGATCTCCATGAGCTGGAACGGCTGCCCGTCCCGGTCCACGCCCGAGTAGAGGAAGTGGGGGCTGGATCCATAGCCGGCCGCCGTCGCCATCTCCGGCGCATGCCGGCTGAGCGCGCCGCCGAGGACGTCGAACTGCCGGGCCAGCGCATGCGTGCGGCAGCCGAGCGCGGCCGGAAAGTCGGGATGCACGAGCGAGCCCTTGGGCAGGGTGACGTGGACGAGGTCGTAGAAGCCGTCGTTGAACAGGATCTGGGGGTCGAACACCATGATCATGTAGACCCCGATGAACATCTTGAACATGCCTTCGTGCAGGTAGAAGTTGATGGGACCGGGCGCCTGGGAGTCGGTGCCGGTCCAGTCGAAATAGGCATGCTCCCCCTCGCGCCACACCGTGAGCTTCATCCGGAACGGACCGTTCCCCACCCCGTCGTCGTCGATGTAGTCCTCGAACGACTGCGGCTCGGTCGGCAGGTTCTTCACGATGAGGGTGCGCATGGCGCGATTGGTGCGATCGAGCAGCGCCTGGCAGGCGTGGCGGTAGGTCTCGGTCCCGAAGCGCTCGCAGATCTCGATGACCCGCTTCTCGCCGGTCCGGCTGCCGGCGATGATGGCCATCAGATCGCTGTAGTTCATGTCCGGGGTGCGGGTGTTGTTCATCAGGATGGCGAGGGCTGCCTGGTTGGGCTTGCCGCGCGAGTAGATCTTGATCGGCGGGATCCGGATCCCTTCGCCGAAGATCGAGGTCGCGGCAGTCGGCATGCTTCCCGGCACCGGCCCGCCGACGTCCATCATGTGGCCGAACATCGAGCTGAAGCCGACCAGCTCTCCCTCGAAGAAGATCGGGATTAGCACCATCCAGTCGTTGATGTGGCTGATCGCGCCGCCGCATTTGTAGGGATCGCTTTGCAGGATGATGTCCCCCGGCTCGAGCTCGAACGCCTGCTCGGCCAGCATCTCGGACACGTAGGAGCCGAACTGCCCGACGATCATCCGGCCTTGCGGGTCGGTGATCATCGGGAACTCGTCGTGCTGCTCGCGGATGACCGGGGACATCGCTGATCGGAAGAGCACCGCGTCCATCTCGTGGCGCGCATTGCTCAACGCGTTCTCGATCAGATCGAGGGTGACGGGATCGAGTGACGGCGCGAGGGCGCGAGCAGCGCCCCGTTTCTCCTCGCGCGGGACGGAGGAGACGACCCTGGGCGCGGCGTAGGCCGGGCGCCGGGCGGCGGCATCCGGTCGCCGCGACGGTTCGGCGGCGCCCCCGGCGCGCCCGGACCTGGCTGCGGGGGCGTGCGGTGGTGATTCCCGGCCGAACGAGGGAGCGGTCTCGCTTGCGCCGTCGTTCGTCCCGTCCAACGGATTCGGACCAGACTCTCGGTCGCCGTTTGCAGGCGGCAACCGGTCCGGATCGAGCCGCTCGGACTCTCGCATCCGGACCTCGAAGAGCTGGTCGAAGCGCGCCTTGTTCGCCTCGAAGAGATCATCGAGAGAGACGTTCCGGCTCGGGGGGGTGAGTTCAGCCATGTCTTGGCTCCCGGTCGCGATGTGCGGGCGGTATCCCGGCCGCGCCCTGATGCGCGGGCCTGATGAGAACGTTCAGGTACTCGTCGACCTCCCCGGCGTGCTCGGGGTGGATGACGGTCGTCGAATCCGGCTGCGTGATGATGGCCGGTCCGCGGACGATGTGACCCGCACGCAGTCGAGCACGATCGTAGACCAGTGCCGGTACGAAGTCGCGGCCGAAGTACACGCGGGTCTCGCCGATCTGGGCGTCGCGGGGGTCGGACTCGCCCCGCTCGAAGCGGGGGAAGCTGACCTTCACCACGCTCGCGGCGCCGATCGCGCGCAGATTGACCAGCTCGACGGGATGGTCGAGGCGAAAGCCGTAGAGCCGTTCGTGCGCGGCGCCGAACCGCTCCTGCAGCTTCTGCCTGCCCCCGCCGGCCAGGAGGTCCGGGGTCACGTCGAGGGAGAGCTCGTAACCCTGCCGGAGGTAGCGCACGTCCGCCTCGAAGCGCACCGTCTGATCGGCCTCGGACACGCCCTCGTCGCGAAGCCAGGTCCGCGCCTGCTCGCCGAGCGTCTCCAGCACGGTGCGCACGCCGCCCGGGTCGGCCTCGTCGATGGTGCGGATGTGGGTGCGCGCGAATTCGTTCTTGGCGTCCGAGCACAGGAATCCGAGCGCCGACAGCACACCCGGGGTCGGCGGCACGATGACCGGGAAGCACCCGGCGAGGATACCGAGTGCATTGCCGTGCAACGGGCCGGCGCCGCCGAACGCGACCAGGGCGAAGTCGCGCGGGTCGAGGCCCTTCTGCACCGTGACGAGCCTCAGAGCCCCGAACATGTTCTCGTTGACGATGTCGAGTATTCCCCGCGCGGCCTGGTAGACGTCCAGATTGAGGGCGCGGGCGATCTTGCCGACCGCAGCCGACGAGGCATCGGCGTCCAGCGCCATCTCCCCTCCGAGCAGGCTCGGTGGGAGGCGGCCGAGCACGACATTCGCGTCCGTCACCGTCGGCTCGTTGCCGCCCTTGCCGTAGCAGGCGGGTCCCGGCACCGCCCCGGCACTCCGCGGGCCGACCCGCAGCGCTCCGGTCATGGGCACGTGGGCGATCGAGCCGCCCCCGGCGCCCACACTGTGGACCTCCACCGACGGCACCTTGATCGGATAGTAGCCGAGCGTGGTCTGCCGGGAGATCGTCGGCACCCCGTCGCGTACCAGGGAGACGTCGGTCGAGGTGCCCCCCATGTCGAATCCAAGGGCGTTGCGGTGCCCCGCGAGCCCGGCCACGAATGCCGCGCCGGATACGCCGCCGGCCGGCCCCGAGAGCATGGTGTGGGCGGGCGACTCGCTGGCCCTGGCGATGCTCATGAGGCCGCCGTCGGAGCGCACGATGTGCACGCTGGTGTTGAGATCGATGGCGCGAAGCTTGTCGTCGAGACTCTGCAGGTAACGCCGCATGCGCGGGCGCACGTAGGCGTTCATCACCGTCACCAGGGTGCGTTCGTACTCGCGGAACTCCGGCAGGATCTCGGACGAGAGCGAGACCGGAACGTCGGCGCCAGTCTCGCGGACCAGCGCCTTGAGCCGCTGTTCGTGCACGTCGTTGGCGTAGGAGTGCATCAACGACACCGTGATCGACTCCACCCCGGCGTCGAGCAACTCGCGGATCGCCTCGCGGGCCCGCGTCTCGTCGAGCGGGCGCAGGATCCGGCCGCGCGCGTCCATTCGTTCCGGGATCCCTCGCGTATGCTCCAGATCCGCGAGCGGGTCCGGCTTCTCCATAATCATCCAGCCGGCGAGCGGTCCGGGGGTCTGCGAGCGCGCGAGATGGAGCACCTGCTCGAAGTTCTTGGTGACCAGCAGCCCCACCTTCGCGCCTTTCTCCTCGAGCACGATGTTGGTCGACACGGTCGTCCCGTGCAGGACCGTCCGGATCTCGCCCGGGCGCACGTTGGCGCGCGCCAGCAGGGCGGTGGTTCCGTTGATGATCCCGATGGACTGATCCTCGGGGGTCGACGGCGTCTTCAGGAGCTGGATCTCGCCGCTTCGCTCGTCGAGGAGCAGGAGGTCGGTGAACGTTCCGCCTACGTCGATACCGAGGCGTGCGCTCATTGGCGTTCGGCTCGGCGGTTCGGGCCGATCAGCGGCGTCTTCAGTCCCTTGACCGTCCACCGTACACGGGACGCTGGCGTTACGAGTTCGATGCCGGGACGTACGCTCATTGACCGGCGCTCCTTGAGCCGCTTGCGCGGAAATTCGTGCTTGGCACGAGAGATTCGTCTACGATTGCGCCGTCCGAACCGAGTCGAACCACGGGGCGAAGAGCCGCCGCACGGCGTGTTTCCGGCAACATACCATGACCGACGACCAGTCCAAGCACCGCAGACCTCGATTCTGGATCATTCTCCTTGCGATCGTCATCGCGCTGATCTTTCTGTACTTCTACAAGCCGTTCCAGGACTACATCGCCGCCGCGATTCCCAACGTCCACTTCAGCAACGTCCTGTTCTGGTTCGCCTCCCTGGTCGGGGTGGTCGCGTACGCGGTCGCTCACTGGCAGTCCTTCCGCCAGAACATGTTCCGCGCCGTCACGGAGCTGGACGTCGAGGGGCTCGTCTACGATACCCTCCAGATCACGGTCCTCACGGGCGTCATCTTCGTGGCCGGCGCCACTCTGCAGTCGGTCGAGATGCTCGGCGAGCACCTGATGAGCGGCGAGCCGGTGTTCGATGCCGGATTCGGCCGGCGCCTCGCGTCGATCGTGCTGCTCGTCATCCTGATCATCCTGTTCTATCTCCTGCACCAGTTCATCCGCGCCTTTCGTCGCGGGTGGCGGCTCCGGCGCCCGGGGGCGTCGTCGGGGAACGGTCCGCGGTAGGCGGGCCGGCAAGCGGACCGCGTGCCCCGAGGCCCGGAGGCGTCTCGTCATTTCACACGCGGGTTTCATCGTCAACGGCGGGCCGGAAGAGGTGCTCAGTTCTGCCTCGAGAGCGGTTGTCTCTACAAGAAACTTCTCGGCCGTGTCATCGTCGTCCCGGGTCACCGCCAGCGCCGCTCGCGCGCCGCGATCTGCGGTACTCAGAAGCCCTGCAATCCTTCTGCGAGGGTACGTATGTGCTCGACTCCCACTCCGCAGCAACCGCCCACGATCGCGGCTCCTGCTTCAATCCAGCGTCTGGCATCGGCCAGGTACTCATCCGGTGATACCTGATCGACGAAAGTCCAGTTTGGCCGTGTCCAGTAACCCGCGTTGGGATAAGCACCGACAGGCCCCGAGTAAGTCCTACGCATGACCTTGACGGCGTCCTCGGTCACATCCCGAACCGAGTGCATCATGAGGACGGCCGAGCCACCGACGGACATGATCTCCCGTACCGCCTCCGCCAGCGGGCCGTACGTCTGCGCCACGTGGGCGGCTTCGCTGCTTTCCTCGATACCCAACATGACGGCGCCGGTGTCGCGATCACGGATGCAACTGATGGAGACCCACACGGGCACGCCCAGGTCTCTTGTGGCATTCACCATTGCCTTGATCGTGCGGGCGCCGGACCCCAGAGTCTCCAGGATCAGCAGGTCGGCACCTTCATCGACCAGAATCTCTCCCTGAGCGCGAAAGTGATCGGACATCGTCTCCAGGTCGAGTTCGCCGAACCGACCGTAGCTGCTGACCGATCCCGCCACGACGATTGATTCCGCACGCGAAGACCGGTCGCGCTCCTCGCGGGCAATACGCACCGAGCGCCGGTTCCAGTCTTCGAAGTGTGTGGCCAGCCCATAGCGCTGCATTGATTCTCGGGTGGCGGAGTAACTGTTGGTGGTGATGACATCCGCGCCGGCCTCGATGTAACGACGGTGGACCTGGTGAACCATATCCGGACAATCCGCGAGCGCACGGGCGCACCAGAGGTCCTGATCCATGCGGACACCCAGACGCTCGAGCTCGGTACCATTGGCGCCGTCCAGAATCACCGGTCCTCCGGTCTGCAGCCGAGCTTCGAGTCGTTGGAACGAATTCATCGGGAAGTCCTCTGCCTGGATCACCAGGATGCACAAAACTCCCGTAGCAGCCTGGCGCCGAACAGCAGAGATCCGCCCGAGCGTTCGGCCCATGCATTGCAGCCGAACCGTTCGCACAGCGACCCGAAGAGAAACCGGAAGTGTTCGACGGGCCGCTGTCTCGGCTGACCCCGAACGACGGGTTCGAGCTCGTCGAACAGCGCCTCGTACCGGTCGGTGAGGTGCGGGAGCGTCGCGCACAGGATGGGCGGCATATCGTGGCGGGTGAACGCGCCTCCGGATCGTCGATCGGATACAGGAGCTCCTCGTACTTCTCGCGCAGCATAGTCGTATGCGCCGTTATTCAGCATCCGGAGGTTCGATAGGCTCAAGCAGGGCAATTAACCTCGGCAAATCATCTTGAACCGTCTGCCATACGATATCGAGGTTGACGTCAAAATACGCATGCACGAGACGGTTTCGCATACCGATGAGTTCATCCCAGGGAATATCGGGCAAATGCTCGCGTGCTGCCTCGGACACGCGAGCCGCGGCCTCACCGACAATTTCGATCTCCTTCACCAGCGCCATGACGAGCTGACGGTCTGCGTCCAGATCCCCGCGGGTTCGACCGGCAGCGAAGGATGCGGCCTCCCGAGCAGCATCCACCATATGGCGTAGACGAATCTCATCCTCCCTGGACATATTGAACCTCGGCCGCGTCCAGCACGTTCTGGCGAAAATAGCGGCTCAGGTCCTCCGGTGTGCGCAGATCCACCTTGCGTCCTCCGAACAAGTTGGACAACGCAATTTCCATGGCGGCTACACCGAGGAGACCCGGAATGCGCTCCGGCTCGAATTCGACCAGTACATCAATGTCGCTGTCCGGTCCGAAGTCGTCGCGCAACACCGAACCGAACAGGGCGAGCCGCGTGATGCCGTTGGCGTTGCAGAATGCGGCCAAGCGATTCTCCGGAATGAAAATGTTCGT
>JAKZYK010000302.1:0-693 GCA_047514485.1 Gammaproteobacteria bacterium | reverse complement strand
GAGAACGGGACACCAGTGTTGCATTGGGCGTCAGCGTGCCGTCGCGCTCGAGTTGCTCAACTTCGGCGCGCACCTCACCGAGTGACAGCTGCAGTGCGTCTCGACAGGCGGACTCGAGGTGCGCGCAGTCGCTCTCCGCCGTCGCACGGCGGATGTCAACCTCCCCAACATCGTGTCGAATAACGTCGAGTGTCTCACGCGCCGCCCGGAGCTCGTCGACCTGGGACTCGATACGGCGACGGACGTCGTCAGTCCGCTCGTCACCGGTGCGAACCTCATCACGCAGCGATTCGAACCGGCGGATGTCGTCATCGAGCTGCTGCTCCGAGGCCGCGATGGTCGCGACAAGCGTTTGGCGCTGTTCGAGGATCCGACCGTTGTCAGCAATCCGGGTCGCGAGGCGCAGCTCAAGATCCTGAGCTGCCTCCGACAACCGCCTGAGGTCGGCGCCGAGTGCCCCCGCCCGCTCGGCCAGAGCGGCATGAGTGGCTTTTGCCTCCGTCACACGTAGGCCGCTCGTTTCGACAGCCTCCCGAGCCTCAAAGAGGTGACGCTGCGACAGCATGAAACGCTCATCGGCCGTGTGCTGGTCCGATTCCAAACGAGAAATCGCCTCGGTTGCTTCCGCTTGCCGCGCGACAAGCCCGTCGCGCTCCTCAACCGCCTTTCGTCGCTCTGTGCCGACGATCTTAC
>JAKZYK010000301.1:0-3129 GCA_047514485.1 Gammaproteobacteria bacterium | reverse complement strand
AAAAAAAAAAACCCGAAGCTCCAACTCCAAAAGCGCTTTCTCGGTGCTGTGTTCCTCTGCCTGAAGCGTCTTGAGTTCGGCTTCGGCACGCACGGCGACGCTGGCGTATCTCGTGACCTCCGCATCCAGCCGCTTGAGCTGCTCTTCCTCCTCGGTCATCGTGGACCGAAGCTCTCGCGTCTCGCCCTTGGTCGCCAGAATGCCCAGCGCCTCGGCCTTGCCACCGCCGTGCACAACCGACGAGCCACGGAACACCGTGCCGTCCGGTGTCGTAATCGGATCATCGGTGGCTCGCGCCGCCAGCGCCGCTGCGTCAACGGACGGGGCCAACCACCGCCGTCGCAAGAGACTGCGCAGCGCCGGCTCCGCGTCGCCGGAAATGCGGACGTACTGGGCGAGCGGCGTCAGGGCCGGGTCAGGCGGCGCCTCGAACTCGGTTGCCGTGACCGCATCTGCGATGACGAATCCACAGCGCCCGGCATTCTCGGACGCGGCGAGCGCCATCCCGGCTCGCGCGTCCTGTGCGGAAGGCACAACGATGTATTGGACCAGTTCGCCAAGACTCGCTTCGACGGCACGCTCGTAGTGCCGGTCTGCATCGAGATGGTCTGCGACCGAGCCCAAGTGCGTCAACGACCGGCTTGAATGGGAGAGCACCAGCCGCGCGGCATCGCTATACCCTTCCCTGGCCGCGATCAGCTCCTCGATCGAGCGTAGCCGAGCGGCCATTGACGCAAGCGTGTGCTCACGCGTCCGAACCTCTTGGGCTCCAGTCTCGCGGGCGGCCCGCGCCGAGGCAAGCTCGGCCTCACGGTCTGCTCGCTTCAGCCTGACCGACTCCAGCCGTTCCCGCACGCGTGTGACCTCACCGGCCGTCTGCTCGCGTGCCGAGCCGACCTTGGATGATTCGGTCTCGACATCCTCACCCTCGGCCGTGAGCTTACGAAGCTCTTCGGTGATCCTCCCTCGTGCGGTCGCGGCCTTGTCGACAACGTGTTGCAGTGTGGTCGCGGCATTGATGGCCGCAAACACCTCGCTCCGAGATGCCTCGACGTCTCCCTCGAGCCCTTCGATGGCGCGCTGCGCTTCCTGATGCTGGACCTCGGCTTCACTTAGGCGAGCTTCCGCGGTATCCCGCTCGACATCGCAGGCACTGGACGCAGCCGTCTGGTCACGATATTCATCCTGCAGCGGCGCCTGTTTCTCTTTGAGCTGAACACGCTCGGTCTCGCCGTCGGCCTCGGCGCTCGTCAGCGTCACCACCTGCTGTTTGTCGAACTCGATCTGCTGTTGCCGGCGTCCCAGTTCCAGCTCGTGAGCGTGCGCGGCATCCCGGGCCTGGGTCGTACCTCGCTCTGCCTCCGCAAGCTCGATCTGCAGCTGCGCGTGCGTCCCCTCCAGTGCGGCCAGCCCCCCCGCTGCACCCTGCTCGCGTTGCCGGGCTTCGTCGAGTCGCCGGGCCGTCATCTCGATGATTTCGGTCAGCGAGACACTCTGCCGCGCGAACTGGACTTTCTCCCAGCGACGCAGTTCCTCCCGAAGCCGACGGTACCGTCTGGCCTTCGCCGCCTGGCGTTTCAGGGCGGACCGCTGTTTCTCGACTTCGAACACGATGTCGTCGACGCGGGTGAGATTCTGCTGAGCTGCCTCGAGCTTGAGCTCCGCCGATCGACGCCGAGTCTTGTATTTCGTCACCCCGGCGGCCTCTTCCAAGAGCTGCCGGCGTTCCATAGGACGCGCGCCGAGAATCTGGCCGATCTTGCCCTGCTCGATAACGGCGTAGGCCTTGATGCCAACGCCTGAGTCCATCAACAGGTCTTGGATGTCGCGGAGTCGACAGACCTGCCCATCGATCAGGTACTCGCTCTCACCCGAGCGATACAGACGCCGCCCGACCTCGACATCACGGGCGATGGTCGGCATCTCGTCAGATTCGGGGTCGAAATCGGCGTCGATCAGATCAACGCCACCGGACACTGCGACCGAATCGAGCGTCGCGGCAGCGTCGGTCGCCACGATCGAACCACCGTTGCCCTGTCCATGACCGTTGCCGTTCGCACCATCACCATTGCCATCACCCGAGCGAGCGACCTTGGCGCGGCGCTCCCGCTCAAGAGCTACCAGAGCTGCCGTGACCTGCGAGAGCTGCAGTCGGACCTCGGCCGTCGCCGTCGGGCGGCGAGCATCGCTACCGCTGAAGATGATGTCCTCCATGCGCTCGCCCCTCAGGCTTCGGGCACTCTGCTCGCCCAGCGCCCAGGAGATGGCATCGATGACGTTGCTCTTGCCGCAGCCATTGGGTCCGACGATAGCCGTCACGCCACCGTCAAAGACCAACTCGGACCGCTCTGGAAAGCTCTTAAAGCCTGAGATCTTTATGGTATTCAGCCGCATATGCTCGTACATAAAAATTGCCGCCCAAACAGGTTGACAGCTGTCAGCACCCGTCGAGCGGCTGGGATCGCCTCACTCGGTCTCGGTTCGCCCTCGTCTTCTCCAGTGGTGCCTCGGCACGAAGGATGGCGGCACCACACGACCGACCCAACACCCCCATGGCGAGGCGCCCCTGCGGGTCGGTCGCAGTGTATCAAGGCACGTCAGCGTTGCGCAACCACTGACTGACCTCTCCCATGAAGCAGCCTTTCTGCCTCATCAAAAAGGGTCATGCCGTGCTGCGTTTGAGGATCGGTCTCGAACAGATTGCGACGGGCCTCCTCAATACTGAACACAGCTTCGTCGACCCGCAGATGCAACATCGAGCGAATGAACTCGAGCTCCTCAGCGAAGGCATCGCCGTCGACGGTCAGCCCTCGGTCCCGCACAAAGGCCTTGAACTCCTCCAGTAGACGATCGTCGATCACGAACCCAGGTTCGACGATCTCCCGGTCGTGTCCTTCGGCGCTGATCCGAGTATCGCCGGCAGCCAAGAAATGTTCCGCGAAGCTGGCGAACTCCTGACGCGCGGTGAGTAACCGACCGAGGCGTGACGGGTCGAATCCCTCGATCGGACCGGAAATCGGGTAATCGGGCTCCACCCCACCACCGCTGTAGACGGCGCGTCCAGCAGTGGTGTACTTCCGGTCGAGGGCTGAATGCTCGCGTGGTTCCTGTTCGCGCAGAGAGTAGGTC
>JAKZYK010000300.1:0-3090 GCA_047514485.1 Gammaproteobacteria bacterium | reverse complement strand
GTCCGAAATGGCGGAAACGGTGCGGGTCTTCAAGGAGCAAGGGGTGGTCAAACGCGAGCTCGAGAAGGAACGCGAGCGAACGGAAGTGGAGCTCCGGCGGCACAAGAGCGAGCTCGAGGTGCTGGTGGCGGAACGCACGGCACAGCTCTCCGATGCCAACGCCCGGTTGCATATCGAGGTCGACAGTCACGCCGAGGCGAGAGAACGGGCCGAGAACGCCAATCAGGCGAAGAGCGAGTTCCTCGCCACCATGAGTCACGAGATACGCACCCCCATGAACGGCATCCTCGGCATGCTGCGTATCGTTGGCGACAGCGCCCTGTCGGACGACCAGCGGGCGAGGCTCGCGGTCATTCAGTCATCGAGCCAGACGCTGCTCGGCATCCTCAACGACATCCTCGACTATTCGAAAATCGAGACGGGGGAGATCCTCCTCGAGCCACGGGATTTCGATCTGCGCCAACTGGTCGAGGACATCCAGGCGCTGATGCGGTTCCGCGCGACCGAGAAGGGGCTCAGGCTCGAGACCCGGATTGCCGGCGACGTGCCCGATTTCGTCAGGGGCGATGCCGGCAAGCTCAGCCAGATCCTGCTCAATCTGATCGGCAACGGGCTCAAGTTCACCGAGCAGGGGCGGGTTGCGCTGACGATCGAGAAGGCCGGCGAGATCGCCGATGGAGAGGTGACCCTGCATTTCGAGATCGAGGACACCGGCCCCGGGATTCCCCGCGCGGAGCAGCAGCGACTGTTCGAGCCCTTCTATCAGGTCGATCCGCGCAGTTCCCGCCGGCACGGCGGCACGGGTCTCGGACTCGCGATCTCGCGCCGGCTGGTCGCAGCGATGGGTGGAACCCTCTCGGTCTCGAGCGAGCCGGGCCGGGGCAGCCGGTTCTTCTTCGACGCGAGGATGGACGAAGGAGACGGGGGCGCCATCGCCACGGCCCCGTTCGAGCTCCCGTCCAGTCATCCCGAACTGGGCGTTCTGTCGGTGCTGGTCGTCGAGGACAACGAGATCAACGCCATCGTAGTCGAGGGGTTCCTCGACCACATGGGCCACGAGGTGAACGTCGTCACCACCGGCGAAGAGGCGGTGGAGACGGTCCGGAACCAGCCGGTCGACGTCGTGCTCATGGACATTTCCCTGCCGGGCATCGACGGGGTGGAGGCGGCCAGGCGCATTCGCAATCTCGACCGGTCCGCCTTGTGCGAGCTGCCGATCATCGCCATGTCGGCGCATGTGTTCCAGAACGAAATCGCCCACGTTCTCGATGCCGGGATGGACGCCTTCGTCGGCAAGCCGGTGTCCCCGGAACGTCTTGCCGAAGCGCTGGCGCAGGTCGTGCTGCGCCGCAAGCGCGGGTTTGTCGTGCCGGTGGAGCACGCGCTGGAAGATCGGCGCCACGTCGTGCTCAATCGCAGTGTGCTCGATGACGACTACATGATTCTCGGGCCGGACAAGACCGGCCGCATGGTGGGCGCGTTCTTCGACAGCACCGAGCGCAAGGTCGAGCAGCTTGCCCATGCGGTGGCGGGTGAGGACTGGTCAACGGTTGTCTACATTGCCCACAACCTGAAGGGCAGCGCCGCCAGTCTGGGACTGAGCGCGCTGGAGAATCACGCCCACAGGCTCGAGACCTGCGCGAAGAAGGAAGCCGGATCCGAAATCGCCCGGGACTTCGATGCGTTCATAGCGTCGTTCGAGCGCTCGGCGGCGGCATTGCGTGCCTATTGGACGAAGCTGGACAGACCGCAACCGACTCAGCGACCGGAGACCTCGACGGCGAACATGTAACCCTCGCCGTGTGCGGTAATGATGAGCTCCGGCGATTTTGGGTCGACTTCCAGCTTCCGGCGCAGTCTTCGAACGAGCACGTCCACCGTGCGGTCGCTCGGGTCCCAGGACCGGTGGGTGATGCACGCCAGCAGTCGCTCCCGGGTCAGGACGGTTCCCGGGTGCGCGATCAACGCCTTCAGGAGCTCGAACTCCGCCCGTGTGAGTGCGACCTTGTCGCCGCCGGGGGACACCAGTCGGCGTGAACGGGTGTCGAACCGCCAACCGGAAAACGTCCAGACCGTCCTTGTCTCGGACACCGAAGCGGCGCGGGCCGTCGTCCGGCGAAGCAGTGTCTTGACCCGGGCCAGGAGCTCGCGCGGATTGAACGGCTTGGTGATGTAGTCGTCGGCCCCGATCTCGAGCCCGACGATGCGATCGACGTCATCGGTTCGGCCGGTGACGAGGATGATGCCCACATCGTAGCTCGCACGAATGAATCGGGTGAGGTCCAGACCGTCCTCTCCCGGCAGATTGATGTCGAGGAGCACGAGGTCCACCGGATCGCTGGCCATGACCTGGCGCAGCCCCCGGCCGTCGATTGCCTCGCTGACCCGGTGCCCGGCTGTTTCCAGATAACCCGCAAGCTTCGTCCGGGCAACCTCGTCATCCTCGACGATCAGCACATGCGTCGAGGCGCTCGCCGATTTCAGAATGCCCTGATTTTCCACGCTGCTATAAAATTAACAATTCTTAACGGTTCTTAACAATTTGCCGCAATCTTTTAACCGGCAGATTGCCCGCTATTAATATACAACTCGTAACCTGATTTGTGGCGCAAACCGGCGCGTCATGCAGAATCGGGACCAACAAGCACTCACAAATGATGAGGTGACGTAATGAATCTTTTTTCGAAACGAACGGTGGCTGTCGTCCTGTTCGCCGGGCTGGGCATTACCGGCACCGCGAACGCCGACTGTGGTTCGTCGGATCCGATCGTGATCCCGACCCACAACTGGTCAAGCCAGATCGTGATGTCCCATGTGGTCGGTCAGTTGTTCGAGAAGATCGGCTGCAACGTCGAATTCACGTCGACCGACAGCCAGGCCGTGTACGAGGCGGTACGCATCGGCGACGCGACCATCGAGCTGGAGGTCTGGGAGGGCTCCTTCGCGACATCCTTCAACACGGCCCTGGACAAGGGCGGCATTCTCGATGCCGGCACCCACGACGCGGTGACCCGGGAAGAGTGGTGGTATCCGACCTATGTCGAGGAGCTCTGCCCGGGACTCCCGGACTGGGAAGCCCTGGCCGCCTGC